>NZ_JBHXNP010000037.1:0-73142 GCF_042719495.1 Streptomyces sp. NPDC058525 | reverse complement strand
GGGGGCGTGAACCCACCTCCCGCACGCCCCCAGCACCCGCTCACTGGAGCCAAAAGAACTCGGAACTCTGGTCCCAAAAGAAGTGCTTACAAACATCTGGCCCACCGCCGCCCCGGCCAGACTCGCGGCCGCACCATCGCAAGCCGGGCTGTGCGGGTGGTCTGGCCCCGGGGGGTCTGTCCTTGCCTGGCTAACGCCTCTCCCGTGCAGGCTGCGGCCCGTCAACAGCCGCAACCACAACGGAGGACCCCCGTGACCGCCACCCCGGCCGCCGCCCTGTTCATCCCGCCCCTGGACCCCCAGACCGGGATCACCCCCGACGCCCCGTCCACGCCCCTCACCCTGCCCACCGACAGCCAGTTCGCCTGGCGCATGAAGCACCTCGGCGGGCTGCCCGAGGCCACCTACTACCACCCGGACGCCGTCCTCCACGTCCACGGCAACGGCATCGCCCAGCGTCTCCCGCTCAACCCGGTCGCCTGGACACTCGCCTCCGCCTGGCACGGCGCCCAGCTCCCCTACCTCCTGGTCGGCCCCGCCGTCATCACGGGCACCGAAGACCACGACGGCAACTTCACCCCGCTTTCCGCTCCGCTCGCCGACCAGACCCACAACGCCATCGCGGCGGCCACCGCCTGGTGGCGCGACAACCACCTTCACCTGCCCCTGTGGCCGTTCAGCCTCGACAGCCCCGCCTTCGCCCCCGCCATCACCGCCACCCGCAACGCCCTCTAACCCCAGGCAAGCCCTTCCCCAGCCGCCCCGCGCCCCTCAAGGGCCCGGGGCGCCCCCATGTCCGCCCTGCCGCCCCGGGCTGCCGTGACCGCGCCCCCACGGGCGGCGCACACCCCGCGCCCCGGCCGGCCAACTGACCACCCCACACCCAACAATCCCCTCTGAGTAACCCCGATCCCCACCCAACGAGGAAGGGGTTGCAGCCCTAACCAGTCCGCGTACGACAGTCGGCTCAGCCGGTTACGCCCCGCACGGAACCCCCTCCCGTGTGCCGTGAGCGACCGGCCCCGGCCGGGCCGCGTGAACGCGGTCTACCCCCTCCCCCACGGCGCGGCCCGGCCCCCGCCGCGACCAACCCCCGCCGGACCTCCGATGAACCCCGCAGCTTCCCCGGTCCCACCAGAACGGAGCCCCACATGACCCGCACCGCCCGCACCGCCGTACACACACCATCCCCGCGCCTCAACACCTGGCAGCCGATCGAGGAACAGGTATGGGCCGCCGCCAAGGCCCTCGAAGCCCAGGCCACGCGCACCAGCGTCGAGGTACGCACCCTCGGCCCCTACCGAGTGTTCGCCCGCCTCGGACACCGCGCCGACGGCACCGAGTTCCTCATCAGCGCCCACCTGTCCAACCCCCACTCCTGCATGGTCGCCGGGCTCGCACCGCTCGACGCCGACTCCACCCTGTGGCGCCACCGCACCACCTACGGCGACACCGTCGAGGTCACCACGCACGCCTCCCTCATGGACGCCGCGCACGCCGCCGCCACCGAAGCCGCGCAGCGCGGCGCATGGGCCGCCGCCGAGACCGACGACGTGGAGGCCGCGAACGCCGCTCACCCGCGCCCCGCGCTCTGCACCACGTGTGGCCGCTAGCGTCCCCCACCCCCGTCCGGCCCCGCACCGCATACCGCGGCGCGGGGGCCGTTCCATACCCGACCCGCACCGCCCGCCCGTCCGTCCGTGCGCCGGCCGGGCAGGCCCCGCCCGGGGGTTGCGGGGCTAACCCCGGCATGTATGACAGTCGGCTCGGCCGGTTACGCCCCGCACGGAACCCCCCTCCGTGTGCCGTGAGCGACCGGCCGCCAGCCGGGCCGCGCGGCCCCTGCGGGCCCCCTCCCGCCGCCGCGCGGCCCGGCCCCCCCACCAGCCCACCACCACACGAGGAGCCCTCCGTGACCACCCACGTCCAGCGCGCCGCACCCGTCACCGCCCGCATCGAGGACACCATCGATACCTTGCCCGCCGACTTTTCCGCGTTCGTCGAGCGCTACCCCGATACTGGCCACGCTATGAAGGCGGTCAACGCCACGTACAAGGCGACGCCAGAGCAGGAGCAGGCGGCGTGCGAGTACGCCGTGAGTGTCGTCTCCAACCCGGTGCCGGACACCACCCTGGCCGACCTGTACAGCATCGCCAACGGCCAACACCCGCTCTTCTGACGGCCGCCCCGGCCCCGGTCCCGCGTCTGCGGTGCCGGGGTCGCTCCGTGTTCCGCACCCCGGCTGCGCCCTGCTCCTGCCCGGCCTGGCGCCCGGGATTGGCCCGCCTCACCCGTCCCTGGCCACCCCGGCCCGCTCCCAGCCCCGCTCCCTTCGGCGCGGGGCCTTCGTGCTCCCCGGGCGGCCTCCAGCCCGGACTTCCCAGCCCCCTCCGGCGGCCGGGCCCGCTCCGCCCGTCACCGGCCTCGCTCGACCGTCCCGCCGCCCGGCGCCTGCCCGGCCCGCCTGGACCCCAGCCCGGAGCCCGTGTTGCTGCCCTAACCCCCGGCGCCGGCACGGTGCGCTCACCCCGTCCACCCCTTCCAGAGGAGCCCACCCCATGCCCGCCATCCGTGCCGCCCGCGCCCGAATCACCCGCCGCCGACTGCGCAGGCTGCGCCGCCGCGACCAGTGGATGAAGGCCACCGTCTACTACTCCGACCCGGCCAAGCCGATCGTCGCCACCTACGGCCGCGGCTCCGGACCCCTCCCGGTCTACATGACCTCCCCGCACGCGCCCTATCTCACCCGTCACCGCCGCGAGGACATCTACCGCCCGACCAGCCCCAACCCCCGATACCTGACCCGAACGCCGAAGCGCTACCGGCGCCCGCCCCGCACCTGATGCTGCAGCCCGGCCCCCGCACCACGGACACCCGCCCACGGTGCGCCCCGCCACCCCGCCGACATCGCCCGAGAGTGCGCGGACCTCCTGCTCGCCGACGCCGACAACCGGGACTACCCGCCCGGCTTGGACAACGAGGGCATGCGGCTCGCGTTCGCCCGCCTCGCTCCGGACGCCGGACACCTGCGCCCGCTCTTCGAGCGTCTGGCCCGGGGCGTATACGACCCGCAGAACTCGTATCGCACGCAGCCGCTGTACGCCGTCATCCGGGAGCACTTGGCCGACACGCTCACCGAGCGGGCCCTGCAGGTACCCGCCAATACCTAGGTGCTGGTCCGGTACGTGCGGTACACCGGCGGAGAGTTCCAGGCCCCCGTAGGGGTAGGCGACCGGCTGACCTATGACGGGCTCGCCTCCGGCCACTGGCCCACTGGCACGGTCACCGCCGTGGAGAACTCAGGCGTCCTCGTCGACTTCCGCGACGGGTTCCCGCCCCGCCACTACCGGCGGCACGAGGTCTCCCGCTGCTTCGCCTTCAAACTGGACCGCGCTCCGCAGACCACCACGCCCCCGGTCGGCACGCCGCGTTCCTGACCTCCGCGCCCTCCACACCAGCACCAGCCTTCTTGCCCACCCGGGGCGCCTCATCCCGGACCGCCTCACCCCCGGCCCCGGCCCCCGCTCCTGGCGGCGCCGGGGCCGCTTCATAACCGGCCTCCCGGTCCCGCCACCGCACCGCGCCCCGCCCGCGCCACCAACACGCCCGGCCGGCCGCGCCCGCGGGCTTGCCCCTCTTACACCCCGCACCCTCACCGTGCCGCTCATCAACCCCCGCCCGGGTCCCAGGCCACCCCCTTATGCAACCCGAGGCGGCTACTGCAAAGACTGCCCGTCCCCTGAAGGGAATCTGCCGTGCCCACCGAAACCACCGACACCTTGATTCGCGCCGCCCTCATCACCGCTGGATACGCTGTGACGAACGCCGACGTTCCGCACCCGCACTCCGCGCTCACCCTCAACCTCGGCCACCTGCCCGGCGAGATCTGGATCAGCGACCACGACGGCCACACCCTCTACCCTCCTGAGGAGCACACCGGACTGTGGGCACGGCACTACCCCGCCCCCGCCAACGGCGACCACTGGACCGACATCTACACCTCGCAGCTGTCCGACCTCACGGCCGACCTCACCGGGCTGCTCGCCTCGCTCGCTGCCATCACCCCGGCCGGTCACCAGCTTGCCGCGCCAGACCAGCCCACCGAGGCCTAACCACCAGCGCCGCCCGGACGTCGATCGCATCCCACCGGCCCGCACAAGCGCTACGTGCCCGCACCCCGAAGCGGTGCCAGCGCCCGCCCCGGCCCTGAGGCTGCTGCCCGGCCCCGCGCCCCGGAGTCACCCGTCCCCGGCACGGGGCCGCCCCACTCCCAGCCCCGGCCGCGAACGGCTTGCGGGGCTAACCCGCAACCCCCACACGGTGATCCCACAACCCGCGCCCCGGAACCCCCGGACCGCACCCTCACCAGGAAGGCACCACCATGTCCGACACGCCCAAGGCCACCGTCGACGAGATCCCCCTCACCACCGCACAGACCATCACCCCCGGCGGCCGCGCCCGCATCATCAGCAACATCACCCCGCTGGTCCTGGCCAACCTCACCGGCACCATCGAGGACACAGCCAACAAGCCCGGCCGCTGCACCCTGTACCTCGACGCGAGTTCGACCGAAGCCCTGCGCCGCGACCACCGCGCCGGACACCGCCGCCCGGCCGACAACACCCGCCGCGCTCGCGTCACCGTCCCCACCGCCTGCCTGATCCCCGCCGACAACGACAACTGACCCACCCCAGCCCGGCCCCGCGCCCACCGGACACCACCGGCAGGCGCGGGGCCGACGCGTGTTTCCCGCCTGCAGCACCCGCCACCCCAGCCCGCGTCCCACCCCCCGGCACCCGGCCACCCACCACCCCCGCACACCCCCACCACCGCGCCTACCGTCACAAGGAATCCGCCGCCACCAGCCACACCACACGCAGAAGGGGGAGCCCACCGTGCAGCACCAGACGACGATCAACGAACTCGCCGCCCTGAACGGCCTGTTCACCACCGTCGACCACATCACGGTCCCCGAGACCGACCCCAACACCGGCATCACCGAGGAGGTGACCCTCCCACCGCCGCTCATCCGCACCCGGACCCTCCGCGACGACACCGTCGTCTTCGTCCTCACCCCGCCCGGCATCCACGAGCGCATCCACGTCGCCGACGGCGCCCCCGTCACCATCTACTACCGCGACACCGCCCCCGCTTCCGGCCATCACACCGCACCGGCCGCGCCCCACCAGTCGGCTGCACCTCAGCAGGCGGCCGCGCCCTGGCCCCAGCCCACCGCCCCGCAGCCCGCCGCCCCGCAGCAGCCCGCGCCCCAGCGCCGCCCCGCCGCCCCCTGGCAGTCCTGACCCCACACCCCACACCAGCACCACCCCGGCCCCGGCCGCCGCACCCTCCAGCGGCAGCTGGGGCCGCCGCCGTTCCCAGCCCGCGTCAGCCCGACGACCCCTGCCACAGCGCATCCCCACCGCCGGGCAGCACCACCTCCTGCGCACCGGCCGACGGCCCGGCCGGCACGGGCGGGGGAGGAGCAGCCGCCCCGGGCCCCGTCCTCCGACCCTCCGCAGCCGCCCCCACCCGCTCCGTCACCTCCGGTGCCGCGCCCCGCGGCCGCGGCACCGCCCCGACCGTCTCCCGGGAGGCCCCCGCCTCCACCGGCGCCCCGTCCTCGACGGCGCCCTCCTCCTCCCGGCCCAGCCTCCGCAACTCCTTGACCCGGTCCGCCCCCACACCCAGCCGTCGCGCGCACCCGGCCACGGTCTCGCCCTTCTCACCCATCGCCACCACCACCCGCGCCGCCACCAGACGTACTTCCTGGATCCGCGCCTGCCCGCGCTCACGCACCTTCCGCAGCTCCGCCTCCACCTCGGCCGCGACCTGGTCCTCGTCCTCCCGCGCCAGCTCGAAGTCCGCCGCCAGCTCGTCGAACTCCGCCTCCCGCGCCAGCCGCTCCGCCTCGGCCCGCTCCGCAGCCTCCCGTTCCGCCGACACCCGCAGCGCAGCCCGCGCCAACGCCGCCCGGCGCCGCGACACCAGCTCCTTGCCGCCCCGCGCCTTGCTCTTGCTCGCTGCCACACGCCACCTCCTGGCCATCAGGCCCGCCGGACGCGGACCCACCTGCCGCCAGTCTGGAGACGCCCACACCCCCAAGTCCGGCGGCAGCCGCCCGCGTCCCACCCCGTAGCACTCCTGTCGCCCTGCCCGGTCCCGCTCACGGGACAAGCCCCTCCAACCAGCACCACAGGAAGGCCGGGCACACCAGCGTCCAGGGCTGGGCCCTGGTGCTCCCCGCCTGCTGCTCGGCGTATTGGCCGGGGTGTGGGTGAGGGTGTCCGGTCGGCCGTGGTGGGGGTGAGGCGTGTCCCCGGTCTGCGGTCCCTGGTGCGCAGCACACCTCTGGCACTATCGGCCCGCACCCCTGCGCCGGCATGGATTTCCCGCCGGACGGGACGCGTGGGGAGATTCCCTTCCAAGGCCCTGGGAGGAACCGGCCCGGCGCCCTCCAGGGCCTTGCCGGGCTGGTCGACTGCCTGTGTGGGGATGACCGGGGCGGCCGTGACGGCCGAGAACTACCGCTACTACCGGAGCAACGTCGCTGCGGGCGACGGGGTCCATGGTGGTGAGCCGGCCGTGTCCTCGAGCCAGCCGGGAGTACCGGCCGGGGTGTGGGCCGGCCGGGCCGCGGCCGCGATGGGGCTGGCAGGGGAGGTCACCGAGCCGCAGATGAGGGCGCTGTTCGGCCTGGGCATGCATCCCGATGCCGAGGAGCGGATCGCTGCCGAGCTGGCCCGGGGAGCCTCGACCCGCCAGGCCTTCAAGGCGGCCAAGCTGGGTCGGGCCGTACCCCAGTTGTCCGAGCAGTCGCCGCTGGACAAGGCGATCGAGGAGGTCCTCGACCTCGCGGCCGCCCGGTTGTGCCGGCCGCTGACGAAGTCGGAGCGGCGCGAGCTCACCCACCGCACCGCGGCGCTCGCCTTCGAAGCCGAGTACCACCGCACCCCCGCCGACGGCGAGGAACTCGGCCGGTACCTGGCGGCGCGGACCGGGCCGCAGCGCCGCGCGGTGACCGGCTGGGACCTCACCTTCGCCTCGGAAGAACTCTCGCTGCTGTTCGCGCTCGGCAGCCCCGAGGTACGGCGCATCGTCTTGGAGGTGCTGGCCCAGGCACGGTCGGAGACCCTGGTCTGGGTGGAGAACCATGCGCTGGCCGTACGCACCGGACCGGCCGGGATCGCCCAGCACCGGGCCGAGCCGGGCCTGATGGCGACGGTCTATCTCCACTACGAATCGCGTGCCGGGGACCCGATGCTCCACGAGCACGTCGTGATCAGTCCGCGCGTGAAAGGGCCGGACGGGCGGTGGCGGAACCTGGACTCACGCCTGCTGCTGCGGGAAATCGTCGCCGCCAGCGAGCTGTTCAACCAGCGCGCCCTGGAGCTGATCTGCGACCGGCTGGGCCTGGCCGCGGAGGAGGTGGTGGTCACGCCCGGCAGGCGGCCGGTCATGCGGATCGTCGGCATCGACCCGAGGATCCGTGCCGAGTTCGCCAGCCGTGCGGGCGCCGTGCGGACCATGGCCGAGGGCCTGTTCGACGACTACCGGCGCCGCCACGGCCGTCAGCCGGACGCCGGCGCCCGGATCCGGCTGCAGCAGCGGGCCACGCTGATGACCCGTCCGCCCAAGGGCAAGGCCCGCCCTCTGGACGACCTGCTCGCCACCTGGCGGCGCCGGGCCATCGCCGTGACCGACCAGGACACCGTTGACCACCTGCTCACCGCAGCACAGGCAGCGGCAGCCGCCCTCGCCCCCGACCCTCACCAGCCTGCCGCGGCGAGCGTTGACCTCACCGCGGCCGCCGCCGAGGTGCTCGCGGCCGTGACCGAGCGGCGCACCACCTTCAGGCGCCGCCACGTCCTCGCGGAGGCCCGCCGCTACCTGATGCGGACCCTGCGCGGGGCAACGGCCGGGCCCCAACTGGCCGAGGAGATCACCGACCGCGTCCTCGCGCACGGCGACTGCCTGGACATCACCCCACCCGAGATCAACCCCTCCCACCCCGACCTCGTCCGCCCGGACGGCAGCAGCATCTACCGGCCCATCGGCTCGGCCACCTACACCACCCACTCCCTCCTGGCCGCCGAACACCGCCTCCTCGCCGGAGCCCGCAGCCGGGTGATCCCGCCCGTAGCCCACGGCACCTTCCACCGCACCGCCGCCCTCCACCAAGGCCCCATGGACGCCGGACAGCAGGCCCTGGCCGCGTCCTTCGTCCTCTCCGACCGCCTGCTGCTCGCCGGACTGGGCCCCGCCGGCGCGGGCAAGACCACCGCCATGAGGCTGGTCGCAGCCGCCGTCGACGCGACCGGCGGCCGCCTGATCCCGCTCGCCCCGTCCTCCCGCGCCGCCCAGGTCCTCGCCACCGACCTGCAGCGCCGCGCCCACACCCTGCACTCCTGGCTCCACCAGCGCGCCCAGGTGGCCGACGGCCACACCGTGGAGGCGGACTTCGCCCTGCGCCCGGGCGACGTCGTCCTCGTCGACGAAGCGGGCATGGCCGGCACCCTGCTCCTGGACCGGATCCTCGCCGACGCGGCCGCCGCCGGCGCCGTCGTCCGCCTCCTGGGCGACCCGCACCAGCTCGCCGCCGTCGAAGCCGGAGGCGCACTGCGGCTCATCTCCCAGGCGGGCGCCACCGTCGAACTGGACCGCCTGCACCGCTTCACCGTCTCCGGCGAAGGCGACGCCTCCCTCACCCTGCGCGACGGCGAAGACCCCCGATCGGCATTCGACTGGTACCGCAGCAAGGGCCGGATCGTCGCCGGACGCCACGAGGCCATGTGCGACGCCGTGTTCACCGCGTGGGCAGGCGACACCAGCCGCGGCATTGCCTCGCTGATGACCGCCGCCGACAACGCCACCGTCACCGAGCTCAACCAGCGCGCCCAGGCCTGGCACATCGCCAAGGGGGACCTCGACACCAGCCACTCGGTCCCCCTGCGCACCGGAGCGCGCGCGCACGTCGGCGACATCATCGTCACCCGTCTCAACCGGCGCCGCATGACCGTGCGCGGCGGCAAGGACTTCGTCAAGAACGGCGACACCTGGACCGTCGAGCAGATCCTCGCCGACGGCGCTGCGATCGTCCGGCACACCCAGCACCGCGGCCGCATCACCCTGCCCGCCGACTACCTCACCGCCCAAGCCGAGCTCGGCTACGCCTCCACCATCCACCGCGCCCAGGGCATGACGGTCGACACCTCCCACGCCCTGGCCTCCGCCCGCTCCAACCGCGAGGGCGTCTACGTCCAGCTGACCCGCGGACGGCGCACCAACCGCCTCTACATGGCCATCGACGACGGCGACCACCTCGACGACGTCCTTGCCACCGTCGCCGCCCGCCGCAGTGCGCAGCTGACCGCGACCGAGCAGATCGCCGCCCTGCAGCGCGAGATCAGCGCACCCAACCAGCTGTCCGCCGAGTACGCCGACGTCACCGAGAAAGCCACCGCCGCCCGCCTCACCGGGGCCCTCGAACAGATCCTCGGCGCCGACCGGGCAGCACAGTTCATGGCCGCCGACGCCTACCCCGCCCTCGTCCGCGCGCTCCACGACGCCGAACGCGCCGGGTTCGCCCTGCCCCGACTCCTCGCCCGCACCGTCCCCAAGCGCGGCTTCGCCGACGCCGACGACGTCTCCGCCGTGCTGACCTGGAGGCTGCGCGAAGCCCTGACCGACGTCGAACAGGCCCGCCACACCGCCCGCGACAGCGCCCTGGCCGCGCTCTCCCGGGCCCAGCTCGACACCCTCAGGCAGCTCGCCGACGGCCATCGCGCCGCCGCCCAGGAAGCCCTGCGGGCCGCCGACGCCGCCTTCACCCACCTGCCCACCCCCGTCACCACCCGCCAGAAGACCACCCATCCCGCCTGGCCAGACCGGCCGCTCGGCCCCCTCACCAGCGGCGAACTAGCCTCCCAGATGGCCACCGTCCGCACCCAGCTGCACAGCGCGGCCGCCACCGGACACCCGCTCTCCGATGCCGCCCGGGCCACCATCACCGCCCTGACCGCCGAGACCCAGCTGCGCCGTGCGATGGCCTGGCGCGACCGCGCCCGCGAGGACTACCAGCGCGAGCGCTCCCCGAACCGCCCCCACAGCGCGGGCCAGTCGCTCACCGCCGCCCGCCGCCAGGCCGCCGAACGCCGCGCCGCCACCGGCCGGCGACAGCACTCCGCCCGGGCCGCCCTGGCGCGCGCCCAGGCTGTCACCGCCCGGATCGACGCCGAACTGCGCCTGCGCGAACGCCTGCCCGACCACGCGCCGCACTACCGCACCCGCGGCGAGATACCCGACTGGGTTGCCGACTCCCACGCTCTGACCCACCCCGGCACCCCCGCCCACTGGCGCACCCATCTCGCCGAACGCCACCGCATCCTGGCCCGCTCGCTGGCCGACCGCGGCCACACCCTCGCCGGCAACCCGCCCGCATGGGCACGCCCGCTCGGCCCGCCGCCCTCCACGCGCTCACCGCGCCGCCGCCACGCCTGGGCCACCACCGCCGCCCTGGTGGAGCTGTGGCGCACCCGCCACGCCATCACCGGCGTCCCCGGCCTCGGCCCGCGCCCGGCCGACCCCGAACAGGCCGCCGACTGGGACGACCTCGACGCACGCATCCGCGCCCTCACCGGACGGCGCCGCCCCGCCGAGCACCTCCCGCCCCCCGGCGCGCCCGCCCACCAGGTCCTCGCGGCCGCCCTCGACCACCTCGACGCCCCGCCCCCGGCCGGGCCCCTGCCCGCACACCCGGCCCTGCGCGACCCCTTCGGCGTCGCCCCCCTCACCTACGCCGCCCTCGACGCCAAGCTCGCCCGCACCGCCCTCGTCGCAGCCCTCGCCGGCGAAAGCGCCCCCGAAGGATGGATGGAGGAGATCACCCCGCCCGGCGAGGACGATGAGGACGAGCAGCGCACCTTCACCAAGCTCATCAGCGCCCTGGCCGACTACCGGCGGCGCCACCACCGCGCCGGACCCGACATCCTCGGCCCCCGCCCCGAAGGCCTCGCGGGCGAGGAATGGGACCACCTCACCGACGCCATCGACCTCTACACCCACGCCCGCGTCGCCCGCCGTCTGGAGCAGATGCGCGAACGCACCGCCGCGGCCCGCGCCCACCTCCTGCCCCCGGCCTCGCCCCTCCACGAGCGGCCCCCGCCCGACAACCACCGCCCGGGCCCGCAGCGCCCGACCCGCTGAAACGGACCACCATGACCCTCCAGTTGCACCTCCCCGGCCACCTGCGGCCACGCTGGCGCGACCTGCCCCGCCTCGCCGCCCTCCTCCAACGCCGCCTGGGACCCCCGTCCCTGCACCCGCTGACCCGGCCCGCCGCCTGCTGGCTGTGGCTGCTCACCCTCGCCACGCAGCACGCCGCCGGACGCCTGCTCGCCCACGGCACCGCCACCGTCTCCGTCACCGGCCCCCGCATCCCCTTCACCCGCCAGGCCGCGTGCACGGCTGTCCTCACCGCAGGCCTGGCCATCCACCTCGCCTGGATATGGCTCCCGCTCAAGGCCGCCGCATGGGCCATGGAGAGCAACTTCTGGCCGCTCACCACCGTCGTGCTCGGCTTCGGCATCACGCTCTCCCTGCTCGTGGAGACCGGCAACCTGCTCCGGCACACCCGCGCTCTTACCTCCCTCACCGACACCCTCAAGCACCTGCGCACCCACACCGGACACCTCTGGTGGGAGGCCGGGAACCTTGCCGCGCACGACGACGACCCTGTCTCAGGCGGCCGCCTCGTCCACCAGGCGCTGCGCCTGGCCGACACCCACCGGGCAGGACTGGTCGTCGTCGCCAGCAGTCCGGCCGCCCACCGCGCCTACCTCCGCCGCGGCTTCACCCCCGGGCTCCTCAATCCGCGCGTCCTGATCAGGCCCCCGCGCCCGGTGCTGGAGCGGTAGGGCCGGGCCCCGGCACGGACGGTCGGACAGCTGCGGGAGACGCCGGACCGGCCTGCCGGACGACGCGGTCGTGACCGCGTCGATTCCCCTGAGCCTGGGACCCCGGCCGAGCGACCCCGCCGGAGCGGAGGACGACGACCGGGTCCTCACGAAGGCGGAAGCAGCGCCGTCGACGTCCAAGCCCTGCAAGCCTGTCCCGGACCCGCCGGCCGGGCGCTACGTCTTCATCCACCGGGAGGTGGAGGGGGAGTGACCCCAGCGCGGACCTCACGCGTCACACCAGCCCCAGTTTCGTGAAGTAACCCATTCTTTGCCTCTCCAGTGCTCCCAGCGGTACTCAGCGCGGGCCCGCTCCGGGGCCCCGCGAGGCGAAGGAGACACAGCCATGACGAAGACCACCAACCCCACAGTACGCACCGAGGCCGTGCTCGTGGGAATGGCGCGACGTCCGGGCACCGAGCCGCCGTACGCGGACGGCGCCGACTTCCAGCGGCGAGGCGACCGGGTGACGGCCGCCGTCGTCGACAGCGCAGGCCACGGCAAGGAAGCCGTCCGCTACGCCGCGACGGTGCCCGCGGTCATCACGCAGATGGGCATGGTCCAGGGCGGCCTGGCCGCACTGACCACCGCCGGGATGATGGCGCAGGCCCACACCACGGTGCCGCACACGAGCGCCGTCTACGTGAGCATGGAGCCGGGCCGGACCAGCGCCGTGTACTGGATCGGCGACGCGCGGGTCTACTCGGTCAAGGACGGCGCGGTCACCCTGGTGACCACCGACATGACCATGGCCAACTACCTGCGGACCCGGCGCGGCTTCGCCCCCGACCTCACCGCGGTCTACGACGACTGCACCCGGCTCGGCCTCGCGCAGGCCGGCTGGGCGACGTGCAGCGTCACGGAGATCCCGGAAGACCACCTCGTCCTGCTCGTCTCGGACGGCATCCCCGACCACGTGGACCCGGCGACGATGACGGCGCTGTGCCGCACCCACGCCGACGATCCGCAGGCCCTGGCCGACGCCCTGGCCGACGCCGCCGCACTGGACGCCGACGGCTACCGCGACGACTGCACCGTGATCGCCATGCGCCACCGCACCGCCTGACACCACCCAGGACCGGCCGCCCCAGGCGGCCGGTCCCTCCTGCTCAGATCACGCGCACCGAGCGGAAGTCCACGGCCCGGCCGGTCTCGGCGAGCAGCTGGGCCGCGACCCGCTGGGCCTCAGCGGCACATCCCCGCGCTCCCGAACGAGCAACGCGTAGATCGGAGTGTCGCCGGACACCTCGCGCGCCGCACTCCCCTTCACGACGGACCGGGTAGCGAGTGTAGGGGAGCAGGAAACCCGGCGAAGGCGAACCCCAAGAGCCCGATAACACGCCACACGAGGCCGAGTTGAGCGCACCGGCATCCCGGCACCCGGCCGGGATGCCGGTCCACTCCAGCCTGCCCGGCACCACCACACCCCCGTACCACTGACCCCTGAAAGGACCGGCCATGCCCGCCATCGGCCCCGGCTACGACGACCCCGAGTACGACAATTACGACCCCGACTGGCAGCACCAGGACACCCCCTTCCGGCGGTGGCTTTACGACCGCCTCACCGCCGCCGGCTCCAGGTGCGCCGCGGACATCGCGGCCACCTACGCCCCCGCCAACCGCTACAACGGACTCCACAGCGACGACATGGACACCCTCGCCACCCTCACCGGCACCTCCATCGACGACGTGCGCAGCGCCCACAAGGCCGACCTCGGCCACTGGGCGCGCGAGCAGCAGCTGCGCGACCATCCCGACCTCGCTGTCCTCGACGCGGACCTGGACCGCCTGCGCCGACGGTCCTGACCGGGCCTGCCCCGCCTCAGCCGCTGCCCTTCTTCTTCGCTGCGTGCTGGCGTGCGGATCCGCAGGCCGGCTCACATTGGCAACAGGCAACGGCTTCCGCCCGGTCCGGCCCGGGCCAACGATGGAGGCATGACCCGAACCCCCATCGAGAACAACGGACTTGTCCAGGTCGTCCTGCAGTCCGCGGGCACGCTCCACCCCGGTGCCATCGAGCTCATCGGCGACGGCCTCTTCTTCGACATCGGAGGACGACTGCGCAACCCGCACCATGACCCGCAGATGCGCTACCGGACCGGCCTGGAGCCCGAGGTACGCAGCCACGTCCTGTCGACACCCGGCGCGAACACGGTCATCAACGAGATCATGGACGCCACCAGGGCCGTCCTCCACGGCTACGCCGAGCCGCGCCGCCGGCTGGTGAAGGTGACGGTCGCCTGCAGGGGCGGCAGGCACCGCTCCGTGGCAGTCGCCGAACAAGTTGCCGAGTACCTGCGTGCCGAGGACGACACCTGTGTGGAAGTCGAGCACCGCCACGTCGGCCTCCCGGTCGTGGAGAACCAGCCGTAGGGGCCCCGCGCGAGCAGCAGACCCGCGCGGGACCGTGCACAAGAACCCGGCCCGGACCTTCACGGACGGCGGCTGCCCGAAGGTGGCGGGCACTGCGCCCGGACACCGGCGAGGGAGCCGCTTCACCTCGGCCGAGAGCACCTCGCATCCTCCATGGCTGGGGCGGCGGCGTCACGGAGTGGTGCGGCACGCCCTGTTCGCGCTCTCGGTGCCTCTTTTCGCGCGTCGTGGCCCGGTTCCCGGCCGCCTGGTGGGACACACCTTGAAGAGGCCGACTCACCGCTTGGGAACACACCCCCACGGGGAGAAAACCTGTGGCCCCGGCGGCATGCGGGTTGCACATAGTGGTCCTCGAACTCACCATCGACCTGCGAGAACGGACTTCCGCGTGACGACCGCCAACAGCGAACCCTCCACACCCGTGCGCATCCCCGGGCGGGGCTGGACGGTCCGCCTCACCGGCCACACCGACCGCTCGGCGACCGTGACCTGCTCCGCGCCCTGCCGGATGCCGGCCCGCTCCCGCGACCTGGCCACCCTGCGCCGCTTCGCCGCCCAGCACGCTGCCGCCCACGCAAAGGCGGCCACCGTCCGGCCCAACGCCGCCTGCCACTGCCGCTCCCAGCGCTGCGACGCGCACGCCGCGCACAAGGTGCACTGCTCCGGCGCCGTCGTGATGGTCCTGCGCCACGACCCCAGCGTGAGGCAGGTGTGGATCGTGGAGGAAGTCTGCGAGAGCTGCGCGCCGCTGATCCCGCACGCCCGCATCCTCGCCTGCGCCACCGCTCCCGCCCGGCCCGCCGCGACCAAGCCGGCCGCGCAGGTTCCCGCTCCGGCCCGGCCTGATGCGATGGGCCTCTTCTCCTCGGCCGGTGCCGCCGCCGACTCCGGCCGCGACACGGTCCGGCCGTCCCGAAGCGGCTCTGGCAGGCCTCGCCGCGGTCCCCGCCAGAGCCGCTGAACCCGGAGCAGGCCTCAGGCGGCGACGTCGGCCAGGTCGGCGGACGCGACCATGACCGCCAGAGCGAACTGCCGGGCGGCCACCAAACATGTCTCCGCCGCCGCGCTCGGATCGGTCGCAATCTGCAGCGCGCGCAGGATCATCAGCCCGGCCGGGGACCGCGGTATCGACCGCATCGTCGAGGATCTGCCCCACCGTGAACTCGCCCGTGGCGGTGGCCGCCTTCACCAGCTCGATCGCGGCTTCGGGATCGTCCGCGAACGAGGTGAGGAAGTCCCCGCTGATCGCGGGGAGCGCCATGGCGGCTGACTGCGAGGGGGTCGGAAGCGCGATCGTGCCCGGTGCGCGATGGCCGTCCGTGTCCGGGCCGATGACGGCATCGGCGAGGACCTGATCAGCCTCGGCCGCCGCGCAGCGGGCCTCGAAGGTGCGCTGTCGCGGGCAGGGCGCCTGCCTGCCGCTGTTCCGGGCGAACTTCACCGGATCCGGCGCCGCGCCGCCGCGGGCGACCCGACTGCGCGAGCAGGCCGTCCGTCAGGGCGGACCGGGGCGGGTGCGTCCCGCAGGGCGGGACGGATCCGCCGCTGCCGCGCCGGGTGCTCCCGCCCTGCGGGAGATACGGGCTGCCTGACGTACGGCGTTCATGACCGCGGGCATGCTGCGGCGAGCCGCCGTCCCCGGACCTGCGCGGCGCCCCCACCGCCGAGCAGAAAGTCCCTCGATGAGCGAGCCCACCTCCCCTCTGCCCGAGGCCCTGTCCTCTCGCCTGGCCGCCGCCGGACCCGGTGCCGTCGCTCTGGTCGAGACCGGCCCTGTTCTCGATCCGCTCACCTGGGAGGAAGCACCGGTGCCCGTGGTGGGGGAGACCGGCCTGGCCCGGACGCCGTCGGCGGGGGAGGGCGTATCAGTCCTGCAGGTCTGCCGGGGGCGGCGCGAGGCTCTGCTGAGGTGGCTGGAGCTGGACAGCGCAACGGGACAACTGGCCCTCGTCAGTACCGGCGAGGGCCCCTTCGAGCACACGCCCGGTGAGCTGGCGGCGCGCCTGCTGCAGGATTCCGCGTCCGGCGACGCCGACCTGGTCGAGGCGATGGGCCACTGGCTCGCGCGCCGCTTCGGCCCGCGACCGCAGAGCCCGGAGGCGGGATGGGCGGCCGCGGCCGCCGCCTGGACCTGCCACATGCGTGCACTGGCCGAGCTCCCACTGACCGCTGTGCTCACCGCAGCCCGGGACCGCGCCGGCGACGACAGCCCGGACACCGGCGAGCTCATCATGCGCACCAGCCTGACGCTCACCGACCTGATCGACCGGATGAACGCACCGCACCGCACCCGGGCCGACCTGGTCGCGGACTGGCGAACCCTCCAGCCTCTGGCCGCGACCATCCCCGCACTGAGGGCGGGAGCCGACTGGCTGCTGGACCAGATCGCGCTGCGCGACGCTCCCGCGCAGCAGATGCGCGCCGTCCTCGAGCCCGACATCAGCGACCACCAGCGCGACCACCGAGCGGCCGGCAGTTCCGTCCCGGCTCTCGACGCGGCCCGCACCTCCCAGCTGGCACAGGCCCGCCACACCGTCCGCTCCTACACCGCCGCCTTCTACTCCGGCCGCACCGAGGAAGCCGAGCTGCTGCGCAACGCGTTCCCCGCGCCAGCCCGCTCGCTTCATGCCAGCGCCCAGGCACAGGCATGGCGGCAGGCCTCGCTCACCGCCCGCCACGCCCTGGACGCGGTCGCGGCCCGCCGCGCCGCCGCGAGTGCCGAGGACGACACGGCGTACTTCGCCGACCCGGAACGCCTCCATGCCGAGTCCGCCTACCTGAGTACCTGGCAGGGCAGGCTCGACCTGGTCCACGACGCTCTGGGCCGCCTGGCCTCGCCCGTAGCGCTTCCCCACGAGGTGTCGGAAGACCTGCGTGCGATCGCGGCCCAGGTGCCCGGGCGCCGTCTGGCCGAGGCCTTCGGAACCCGTGAGCGGGCGCTGGCGGCTCTGGACGGGCAGATCGGCTATCTGCAGCAGGAGCCCACCCCGGAGCACCGGCGCAAGTCGACGCGCGGCGAGCTTGCTCTGCTGACGGCAGTCCGGGACAGCGCCGTTCCCCGCCTGCCCGCGGGGGAGGAGCACGGCAAGTCAGGCCTGGACGAGGACGCGATCCGGCGGAGGGTGGAGCAGATCATGGACGCCGCCAGGGCGCCCCTCGTCCCGCAGGCGCCCCCGACGGCCGCCCTCCAGGACCACGGTGTGAACCTGCAACAGCCCGGCACGATCGGCATGCAGCCGTGACGGGCGTCCTGACTCTGCTGGCGAAGCTGGTGGCGCCGCTGGCCCGGCGCGGCCTGCCCCGCCTCGCCCTGTCCGTCATGGCGCTGACGGTATCCGCGGCCGCGCTGACGGCTTCGAGTGCCGTACTGATGGCAGGCCGGGGCCTCGTTGCGGTGCGGCCCGACGCGGGCACCGGCGGCACGCCCGCCGTTGTTGGGCTGCTGGCGGTGGTCACCGTGGCGGCCGCGCTGCTGGCCATGGCGGGGAAGGCGGGACTGGCTGTGTTCGCCGTCCTCACCCCGTGCGCCGCCTGCGCCGACCTCGCGGCCCGCTACCGGGCCGCGCCCCGCCTGGTAGCTGCTCGGCCGGTCATGCGGCAAGTCCCGCGCGGCGGGCCCTGAAGAGCGTGGCGATGGTGAAGGCGTCCGTGATCCGGCCGCTTCCTGCCATCTGTTCGGCCTCCGCGAAGGCGACGGTCCGCGCGCGCCGGATCCCCACGCGGCTCTCCAGCTCGCCGACCGAGTCGATCCGCGCGGCGTACAGCTCGACCTCGCTGGCCAGGATTCCGGTGTCGGGATGGAGAGTTCCCAGGCTGATCAGCTCCCGGGGCGTGGCGCCGACTTCCTCCTGGCACTCCCTGGCGGCGTTCTCCTCGCCGTCGAGCCCGGCACTTCCGCCGCCGCGGGGTATCTCCCAGTGCCAGGACCGGGTGGCATGCCGGAAGTGCTCGATGAGGACCACCGCCCCCTCGCCGACCAGCGGCAGCACCGCCACCCCCGGTTCGTTACGGGGAGCGAGCATGCGCAGGTAGCGGTCCGGCGTTCCGTCGGGGAAGACGACCGCGTCCTGCAGCAGCATCCACCACTGGTCCCGGTAGACGACCTGCCCCTCGGGCGTCGGCCAGCGAGCGATGCTGATGCTCCCCTCCCCGGGCGGGGTGAGGAACCAGTCCGGCCGGACATCGCGCAGGTGCGCGTAGGCGGACTCCGGGGTGTGGTCCATCCTGTCCCCCACCGTCGCCGGCAGCGCGAGCAGGGAAGAGGGAACCGGCACGGCAGGCATCATGCGGCAGCCTCCCAGCGGGCGGCGGCCAGGTCGGCGGCGAGCTCGTCGACCGCCGCCCGGGTGACGTGGCCGACCGCGACCAGGTGGGCCATCGGCCCCGAGCACGCCAGATGCCACTTCTTCACGATCCAGGCGGGCGGCCGGTCGAAGGTGACCGTCAGCGAACCGGGCACCCGCTCGGGGCGGACCCCGGCCTCCTCAAGGCGCTCCACCGCGTACGCGGCGACCTCCTGACAGCGCATCACCAGAGCCGCCATGCCGCTGCGCCCCAGAGACCGAAGCCGCGCCCACAGCAGCAGCGACGTCAGGCCGGAGCGCGAGCAGGCCAGGGTGCGGTCGGACGTCCCGACGTACTCGCCGCCCATGACCTGCGGCATCCACTCGCGCCGGGACAGGGAAATCCCGGCGGGCACCGGCAGACCGAGGATCTTGTGCCCGGAGATGTTCAGGCTGTCGGCGCCGTGGCCGAACCCCCAGCGGGGCTGAGGACTGGTGTGCGCGGCGATGAGCCCGCCGGCGGCCGCGTCGACGTGCACATGGACCGGACCGGCCGCGGCGGCCGCGCCGCGCAGCAGCACGATGTCGTCGACCGCGCCGCGCATCGTCGTCCCGCAGGTCGCCGCCACGATCGCTCCGGCGGCCGTGCCCCGGCGCAGCAGGACCTGCAGGCGCAGATCGGCTGCGTCCATCGCTCCGTCGGGCAGCGACGCCACGGTCACCAGCTCCATGCGCAGCAGCTCGCACGCGCGGCCGACGCTGTAGTGCGCCTGGTCGGAGGCGTACACGGGGGCATCGGGCAGGCGGCGGCGGGCAGCGGCCAGCCCGTGCAGGAGTGCCTCGCTGGAGGAGGACGCCACGTACCCGTAGACGTCGGACGGCAGGGCGCCCGCGAGCCGGCTGATGTACTCCAGCACGGCGAGCTCGTAGGGCTTGGCGCCGATGTCGGAGGCATCGGCGCAGTCCGGGTCTCCGACGTTGTTGAACAGCATCCCGAGCAGCGGCGCGAGCTCCTCCAGCGAGAAGTCCAGGTTCCCGGGAAAGCCGAGCACCTGCCTCTTCTCGCCGCGCATGACACCGGCCAGCGCATGGAGCCGGCCGACGTCCGCGGCTGTGTCCGACGGCAGGTCCTCGATGGCCAGATCCGCATCCAGCGGGATCGGGGCAGGATGTGCGCTCACGTCAGCGGCTCCACGCAGGTCGACGGCAAAGGGGGCATCCCATCTACGCCCGGCCCGCGCCGTCGTGGGCGTCATGGCGGCCGCGGGCACCGCCGGGCGGGAGAACGGCGCGCGCCAACACCGTGCGGCTCCCGCCCCGCGGGAGACCCCACCCCCGAGAGTGCCGCGCCGCCGGCGGCCGCCATGCGAACACCCACAGGACGGCCTGCCCGAGCGGCGGCCGCAGGCACCAGCGCCCGCCCGGGCCCGTACGACGGGACACCGGGTGAAGTCACCGACCCGGCAGACGGGACAGGCCACCGGCCGCCCGCGATACGGCCGCACTCCGCACCAGCATCGGCCTGGTCAACCTGGCCGGCTGAGCCACTCGCTGCAGCCCGCTACCCGACGATGGCAGCGGACACCGGTCGTGCCCGGGCCGCCCCCCAGACACAGGGGCGGATGACGGTGGAGCAGGCCCTGCAGTTCGACGAATCCCTCTGGCGCCGCTTCACCGCACTCCACGAAACCGGACACGCCATCGTCGCCCTGGCCACTGGCGAGGCCTCCGTCTCCACCTGCGTGATCGCCCCGGCCAAGACCACGTCCGGGGATGACGCCTCCGCGTACACGGAGCTCAGCTGGGACTCGCCCGATGCCTACCGCATCCTGCTCTACGGTGGAGCCGCCGCCCAGATGCGGTGGCTCCACGAGCAGCAGCTGTGGACCCCGTTGAGGGAGTCCGCGGTGGCAACCCTGGCGGGCCACGACTACCAGGCGCTCGCGGCAACAGGGGCGACTCCCGCCCAGCTCCGGCAGGCACAGACCACCGCCCGGGACCTGCGTGACCGCCACTGGCCGGCCATCCTCGCCGCCGGCGCGCTCCTGGAGAAGAACGGCACGGTCACCGGCGAGGACCTCGCCGCGCTGCTCCACCGGATCCCGGCAGCCGCGCAGACGCAGCTGCCGCCACCGGCCCCCTCCTCAGCCACTTCATGGACCGGGCCCGGCAGATCGCGGCAGAGTCACAGCAGCGCGCCTCACACACCCCGCAGACCACCACACCGCTGGCACACGCCCAGACCGAATCCCTCGGCAGCCAGCAGCAGCCTGGCCACAGCCACCACCGGTAGCAGCCAGCACCCTGCCGCCCTCTCCGCCACGACCTTCCCGGGCACCGGGGTCACCGCTGTCCGGGGCGGGCGAGCCCAACCGCCGGTGCCACCTGGCGGACCGGCCCGGCCGGTGGCAGCACCAGATGCTGGGACACAGGCACCACAGCCGCCCGCAGGCAGGGAAGCGCCGTTGAAGCCCGGCCACGGCCCTGTTGGGCTTGCCGACACAGCGGATGAGCCCCCCGCCCCCGCTGCCGCCGCCCGCACGCCGCGCGCCAGCCATGAGCGACCCGGCGTGCGGGCGGCCTCACTCGACAGACCCCCACCCGCACCCAGGCAGGCAGCTGATGGCCCACGCGCAGGTCCGCGACGTCCCCCGCACCGCCTCGGCACGCGGGCCCTTCCCGAAGGCGTCGGACTACCGCCGCCGGGTCCACCCGACACCCGCTCCAGCCCACGCCGTTGAGCACCCGGCCCCGGCCCCGGCCCCGGCCCCGGCCCCGGCCCCGGCACGGGGGCCCTTCCCGAAGGCGTCCGACTACCGCCGACCCACCCACCCCCAGCCCACACCGGCACCTACGCCCGCTCCGGCCCCCCTGCCTGCGCCCACCGGCACTCCGCCGTCCTTCCGCGCCGTGCTGCGCCACCGATATTGCAGCCGCCTGCTGATCGCCTCCGTCACCGGCCGCCTGTCACTGGGCATGGCACCCGTCGCACTGATCCTCGCGGCGCAGGCCGACGGCCACTCCCTGGCCACCGCGAGCATCCTGGCCGCGCTCTACGGCATCGCCCCCGCACTGGGACTGCCGCTGCTGGGCCGCCTCGCCGACCACCGCGGACTGCCCTTTCCCATCTACCTCGGAGCGGGCCTGGTCGCCGCAGCACTGACCGTGCTCGCCCTCGCCGGCACCGCCAACCTCCCGCTGACCGCCGTGTGCGTCCTGCTGGCGGGCGCCGGATGCCCGCCCCTGGAAGGCGGACTGCGCTCCCTGTGGCCCACCGTGCTCCCCGACGACGCCCATGTCCGCACCGCCTACACCCTGGACTCCTCCACCCAGGAGATCGTCTACGTCACCGGCCCCGCCCTGGCCATCGCCCTGGCGGGCGCGGTCTCCCCGGCCGCCGCCCTGGCCCTGGCCGCCGCGGCGACGCTCGCCGGATCTCTCGCCTTCGCCACCGCCCACCCCGCCCGCACCTGGCGCGCCGAAGCCCGCAGCTCCGACCGGCTCGGCGCGCTGCGGCCGCCCGCCATGCGCCCGCTGCTGGCCGCCCTGGTCTTCCTCGGAGCCACCGTCGGCGCCCTCGACGTCGCCGGGATCGCCTCCGCCGAGCAGCAGAAAGCGGCCTGGCTGGCAGGCGCCCTGCCCGCGACGTTCTCCGCCGCCGGGATCCTCGGCGGCATCGTCTTCGCCCGCTTCCAGCCCGCAACGGCCCCGCGCCCCCGCCACCTGGCCCTCATCGCCGCCCTGTACGCGGCCTGCTGGCTCCCGCTGCTTGCCCCGCTGCCCGCCCCGCTGCTCTTGGCCGCGGCCATGCTCCCGGGCGCCCTGTTCGTGCCGCTGCTCACGGTGGCCAGCCTCACCCTGACCTCGCTGGCCCCGCCCGGCACCTCCACCGAAGCCGTCGGCTGGCTCTCCAGCGCCATGCGCCTGGGCCTGGCAGCCGGCACCGCCCTCGCCGGGCCCCTCGGCGGCCACTTCGCCGTACCGCTGCTCGCGGCCGCCCTGTGCACGCTGCTGCTCAGCACCCGCCTGTCCCTGCGCCCCGCGGCCGCCGCAGTCACGGCCTGACCGGCCCCCGAAGCGGCCCGGTCCCGCGTGCCGGGACCACACCCCAGATGCCCGTGCCGAGCCCTGACACCGCGCCCCCCGCGCGCCGTTCGGCCCCGCGGCGGGCCCGCAGGCTCCCCGTGAACAACCTCCCCGCACCCTTCTCACCCAGGAGAGACATCACCATGAAGATGCGCACCCGCGTGGCCGCGACCGCCTCCGTCGCTCTCGCGCTGACCGCCGGCGGCCTGGCCACCGCGACCTCCGCCAGCGCGGCCAGCGGCTGCTACATCACCGCCTCCGCCGCCAACGTCCGCTCCTCCCCGTCGACGAGCGCCCGCATCAACGGCGTCGCCTACCGCGGCTGGACCTGCTCGACCTGGGACTCCGCGTACTCCAAGGGCCAGTACTGGTACAAGGTGAAGATCAACAGGACGGGTGTGACCGGGTGGGTCCGCAACGACCTGATGCACCACCCCGACGAGGACATCCGCACCTGCATCCCCGAGCTGCCCTGCCGCTGACCACAACGCACGTCTCCGCCCAGCAGCATGATCTCCCACCCGCCCCTGCATCGTGAGGCCCGCTCCCCGTCCGGAGCGGGCCTCACGTCCGTATGCCGACGGACCAGGCCCCGGTCCGTGGGACGGACCGGCACCCACGGCACCCGCGGGTTCCTCCCGCCTCCGAGACCGTCCGGCCAACTCCTTTCCCACCCCTAGGGATAAGCGGAATATGCCCCTTTATGTCCCTGGCGGAGTGGTGGCGTCCCTGCTGAGATCACTGCTGTCCGACCACACACGATCCTCTTCCCGAAGGAGTCCCCCCATGACCGAGCGCCCGCTGAAGTCCCGCCCGTACCGCTCGATCCGCCCGTACGCCGCGGCCCGCCCGTGTCTGACCGGCGGCCTCGGCGAGACGCTCTCCGCGCGCCCCTGCTAGCCGGCCGCCGACGCCCGTAGCGACCACGGCGCGTCCCACCCCTCAGCGCCCGCCCGGGCCCTCCGTCCAGCCAGCCCGGGCGGGCGCTGTCGCGTCCGGACCGCCCACCCCTCCTCCCAGCCAGCACAAGGAGCCCCCTCTCCCCATGCACGTACCTCTCGCCCGCGCGACCACGCGCCTGACTGCCATCACCATCACCATCGCCGCCGCCGCAGCAGGCACCCTGTCCTGGTCGGCGGCGGCCGCCCCCGCCCAGGCCGACAAGTACGGCCCCGGCTACGCCATCCCCGACAGCGACGGCCATGCCGCCACCTCCCACATCGGCGCCTACGGCCCCCCGGGCATGACGGTCCACGGCCAGTGGGAGACCTACTGCGCCGACCCCGAGCGCAAGGGCCCCGACGCCGCGGGCGGATACACCGGACCGGCCACCGTCGAGCACTGGACCTCCTCCGTCACCGGCAAGCAGGTCCCCGACGCACACCTCGCCTACGCCTCCTACATCGTCGGCAAGTACGGCCAGACCACGGACGCCGCCCAGGCGGCTGCTGTCGACGCGGTCGTCTACGAGTGGCTGGCCGGCGGCACCTACGGCATCGACGGCACCCGCGGCAAGCAGCGCCTCGGCTACCCGAACGTCTCACCCACCGCCCGGACCCTTGCCACCGGCTACCTGGAGGAGGCCAAGAAGTACGCGGGCCCCTACCGCCTGACCCTCACCTCGAAGGTCACCGAGACCCCGGCGGGAAGGAAGGTCGCGGTCACGGCCACCGTCACCGCCACGCTCTCCGGAACCAAGGTCCCCGGGGTGAAGGTCCACCTCACCGAGTCCGGCACCGGCGGCGAGAAGGGACAGGTCACCACCGGCCAGGACGGCACCGCCACCTGGGAGTTCACCGCCGACGCCAAGGGCACCACCACCGTGGGCGCCGAAGCCGACGGACTGCCCGGCTCCCAGCTCAAGGTCCTGGCCCCCCGCGACAGCACCGCCCAGCGGATGCTCCTGGCAGGCGACACCACCACGGCCAAGGACCAGACGGCCATCAAGGTCACCGCCGCGCCGGGCGGCGTCACCATCCGCAAGAAGGACCCAGGCGGCGAGGCCCTGGCAGGCACCTCCTTCCAACTCCTCGACCCGGCCACCGGCAAGAAGGTCGCCGAGGGCAAGACCGGCGCCGACGGCACCCTGGTCTTCGACAACCTCGCCCCGGGCACCTACCGGCTGCGCGAGACCGACAGCGGCAGCCCCCTGCACGCCACGGTGCCCGACCAGGACATCACCATCACCGAGGGCAAGACCGCGACCGCCACCATCGTCGACCCCTTCAAGCAGGGCGAGCTGCTGGTCAAGAAGGTCGACAAGGCCACCGGCAAGCCCCTGGCCGGAGCAGTCATCGCCATCAACACCGACACCGTCGACGCCTCCGGCAAGCACACCAAGGGCAAGGAGGTCACCCGGCTCACCACCGGCAAGGACGGCACCGCCAAGGTCAAGCTCGACGTGACCCTCAAGAACGGCACCACCTACTGGGCCACCGAGGCCAAGCCGCCCGCCGGCTACGAGGCGGACGCCGCCGCCCAGCAGTTCACCGCCACGCCCGGAGCCCAGGTCACCGTCACCCTCGCCGACACCAAGACGCCCACCCCGAGCAGCCCGCCTCCCACCACACCGCCTCCCACCACCCCGCCGCCCGCGGCCAAGCCCCCGGCCGCCCAGCCCCCGGCCCCCTCCGCACAGCTCGCTCACACCGGAGCCTCCACCACCTGGCTGATCGCAGCCGGCGGCGCGCTCCTTGCGGCCGGAGGCACAGCCGTATGGGCCGGAAACCGGCGCCGCACCGCCCGCACCAACAGCAGCTGACCCCACCCCCGGCTTCGGGCCCCGCACACCGGGGTGGGGCCCGAAGCCACCCGCAGGGCACCAGGGAGGCCACCCCTCCCAGCCACTACGCCCACCGGAAGCGACCCCGCTCACCACCCCACCGGAGCCACCCCGTTGTCCCAGATGACCCTCACCGGCCGCCGCCCGGCCCCGGCCCCGCCCACGGCCCTCACAGACGTGATGGCCACCCCGCACGTCGCCCGGCTCCTCGCCGGCACGCTCCTGGGACGCCTGCCCAACGGCATGGCCCCCGCCGCGCTCGTCCTCCTCGTCACCCGCTCCGGCGGCTCCGTGGCCTTCGGCGGCATCCTCAGCGCCCTCTACATCCTCGCCTCCGCCCTCTCCCAGCCGGTCAAGGGCCGCCTGCTGGACCGCCACGGACAGACCACGGTCTCTGGCCCAGCCGCCCTCATCAACGCAGCGAGCCTGCTCACCCTCGCGTTCGTCAGCGCCCGAACCCAACCGGCGCTCGCCACCGCCCTCGTCGCCCTCGCGGGAACCTGCACACCTCCGCTGGAAGCCGGCCTGCGCGCGCTGTGGTCGAGCGTGCTGCCCGACCCCGGCCAGCGCCGCGTCGCTCTCGCCGCCGACACCGGCAGCCAAGGCCTGCTGTTCGTCGCCGGGCCGATGCTGGCCGCCTTCCTGGCCAGCCAGTACGGCACCGGAGCCGCACTGGCCGCGACCGCCGCAACCGGGCTCACCGGCTCCCTCATCGTCCTGACCTCCGCACCCTCACGGCACTGGAGAGCCCCGGCCCGGCACCCGGCCTCCCGCAGCACCCTGGCCAACCCCGCCCTGCTGCGGCTCCTGCTGGCCCTGACCGGCATCGGCGTCGCCACCGGGGCCGTGACCGTATGGGCCGTCGCCATGGCCGAGCAGCACGCCACCGACATGCTCACCGGCCTCATCCCCGGCGCCTACGCCGCCGGCTCCCTCCTCGGCGGCCTCCTCTACGGCCGACGGCCCTGGCCGGGGAACACCACCGCCCATCTCCTCGCCGGAACCGCCGCCTTCACCGTCGCCTGGCTACCCCTGCTCACCCTGCCCGGCCCCGGCCCGGCCGTCGCTCTCGTCCTCCTGCCCGGCCTCTTCCTCCCCGTCGTGATCACCAGTGCCTTCCTCACCGCCGACCGCCTCGCACCCGCGGGCAACCTCACCGAGACCTGCGCCTGGATGATCCTCGCCCTCGGCGTAGGCACCGCCTCCGGCACCGCCCTGGGAGGCGCGCTCGCCACCCACCCACTCCCCGGGGCCGCACTGCCCCTGGCCGGAGCCGCCGCAGCCCTGACCGTCCTCTCCACCACCCGGCGCCACCGCGCCCCGACCACCACCCGCTGAAAGGCCCGAACGAACCCCGGAGAGAAGGACAACCCGTGCCCGACACCAGCCGCCTGTACGCCCTCACCAGCACCTACACCGGACCCTGGTGGCCGTCCGAGCCCGGCCCCTCCTTCCTCATCAACGACCCCGTCATGGCCATGCGCTGGTACCTCGACAACGAGCGAGAACAGAACCTCGCCGTCGCCCTGCGCAGCAGCACCGACGACGACGGCGCCACCTGGAACCCCCTGCCGCCCGGTGAGCTGTGGGCCCACACCCTCCAGCACCTCGACGACACCGCCCAGACGGCGGACGAGTCCGGCCAACGAGACGCGGCCGCCCTGCGCGCGCAGGTGGAGACCGACGCAGCCACATGGATCGACCACCGTATCCGCTTCGTCGAGCCCGACGACCCCTCCCCGTACCGCCCGGCCACTCCGGCCCTCTTCTCCTGGCAACGAGGGGGCGACGTGTGGGCACTGGCCCTCGGTACCGTCCCCCCGGACCCCGTCCTGGACCAGCTCGTCGCCAGGTACACCGACCCACAGCGCGAAGGCCCCGTCCAGGCGCGCGCCGCGGCCCGCGAGACCCTCGCGGCCCTCGCGACCGCGAGATCACCCGCCGACGCCGCTGTCCCCGAACTCCTCCAGGCCTACCAGCGACTGGAACTGCTGACGTTCACCGCCGGCCAGCTCACCTACCTCACTCATGCCGCACAGGACCGCCTGCTGGGCGAACTGGCCACGCGCCTGCCCGAGACCGCCGAGGCCATCGCCTCCCACCCCGACCCGCAGCACCCCGTCCACCAGGCCACCCGCACCTACCTGCACCAGCTGGCGCGGCTGGGCCCCCACCCCGCTCCCGAGACCCGGGAGCTGTGCGAGAGCCGCGACAGGCTCGCCGCCGCCACCGGCGCAGGCCTCGAAGCAGCGCCGCCCGTCCCCGCCGAGCAGTCCGCGCTGCCCGGATATCCGCAGCTGATGAGCGACATCGAGGCCGCGGCCGCCTGGCGGGCACGCTCGCCCAAGGCCCGCCACGACGCCGAGATGTACATGGAAGACCTCGTCCGCGCGCACACCCGCCTGGTCGCCGCCCACGCCACGGCGGCCGCACAGGGGGTGCACTGGCTCGGCGGCCGCCCTCGCGATCCCGACGAGGCCGCCGCCCTCCAGACCCGTGACTACTTCGTGGGGCAGCTCGAAAGGATGAACGCCCACCACAGCGTGCTGATGCACGGTGCCGTCCTGGCCGAGGCCGAGGCAGCCGCCGAACAGGCCAGACACCAGGCCGTCGTAGCGGCCGCCCAGGCCACCCTGCCGCGCACGCCCCGGACCACCGTCGCCGAGACCGAAGCCGACCACGAGGCGTTCATGGCTCACGTCACCACGGCCGAGGCACGCGTCGACCAGGCACTCGGCGAGCAGCGCCAACACGCCCGGGACGCCCTGCACCGGCACTTCCCCAAGGCGGGCGGGAGCTACGGCATGCACGTACGCACACGGCTCCTGGACCGCTCCGGCCTCGGGCTGGACGCCTACAACCGGGCCTACCAGGCGATGGGCCAGACCGGCCGGCGCCTGGATCAACTGGAGCGCCGGATGGCCGGCGGAGCAGTGGAGTTCGGCCAAGAACGGGTCACTCCAGAGCAGGTCGCCGAGGCCGCGAAGCGGCACAGCGATGCCAAGCAGCACTTCGAGGACCTCGGTGTGAGCCTCCCGGCCACCCTCGCAGCCCTCAACGCCCTCGACCGGGCGAGAGAGCTGCCCCCGTCCGGCCCGGCCGGGACGGCAGCCCGGTCCGCACAGATCACCGCCCAGTCACGCGAGCGCACCCTGCAGGCCCACACCCCGCCCGGACCCGGCAGCGCGGCCCACACGACGCAGCAGCCCCGGCCGGACCAGAGCGGCCACCTCCCGCAGAACGCCCCGCGCCCAGGCATGCGCTGAGGAGGACGGCTCCGCGACCGGGGCCGGGGCGCGGATGGTGTCAGACCGCTGCCGGAGCGGGATCTGCTGCCTGCACCTCGCCGGCGGGCACCGAGGTGTCCTCGGGCTTGGGCCAGGTGTAGAGCACCATGTCCTTCTGCTTGTCCTTCTCGAGCCCGTCGGTTTTGACGAGCCGGTCCAGGGCGTTGCGGATCGTCTGGACCGACGTTGCGCGCTCGGGATGCGCTGCCTCCAGCTCGCTCTGGATCTCGCTGACCTTCTTCGGCTCACCAGGGTGCTTGGCCAGGATGGCGGCGATGAGTTTGCCGAGAGTGGGCTCCGCCGAGGCGGTCTTCGTGGCCGCGGCCGCGGCCGGCTTGGCGGCCTGCTTCTTGGCTGCTGCGGTCTTCTTGGCCGGAGCCTCACCAGTCTTCGCAGCCGCGCCCCGCCCTGCCGTGACCTTCCCGGCAGCACCCTTCTTGGCAGCGGTCTTCTTGGCCGGGGCCGCCTTCTTCACCGGCGCCGTGCCGACGTCTTCGGGCTTCTCCGCCCGCGGCGGCGGCACGGCCGCGGCCTCCGTCACAGCGTCCGGCGTGGGGCTGGCCGCCACCGGCTGGGCCGCCTCCGGCAGCGCGGACTCGCCTTCGGAGCCCAACGGCGTGCGCTCCAGAGCCGAGAGGAGCCACTTCTCGTCTGCCTGGAGCTGCTCCACACGTCCGGCGAGGGTCGCCTGCTCGGCCTGGTTGGCTTCGAGGGCAGCTGCCAGGTGTTGCGCGTATGAGTTCTGGATCGAGGTGTCGACAGGCCCGTTGGCCAAGGCAGTCACGCTCCTTCTGAAGGGCTGTGCGTCGGTGCCGGATGCTACTCGGCCCAGTCAGGGGTGGTTGATGTATCCCACTTCCTCACGCCTGCGTGGGTGTATGCCCAGGGTCTGCCGGTTGCCCCGAACCCGTGCAGCTCTGCACTCTCCTGGCAGGGGGTAGCCCGTTGCAGGTGTTCCGCCGGACGCCACCAGCATGACCTCTGCGGCCCTTTCGCTCCCGGCCCGCGGGACAGTCGCGGGAGGGCTCGGCCGCAGGTCACCCGGCCCGCTGAGACTGGGCGGATGAGCGTGGACCAGCCCCAGGAACAGGCCGTTGCACTGCGAGCCTTCCAACAGGAGAAGCGCCAGGTGTGGGCGCGTGACCGGGATACCGGGGCCCTGCTGTATCTGCCGGACGGCAGGGCCGACGGGGAGGTCAGCCCGGGTGTGACATGGCGGTCGCGTACGGCGGAGGGCAGGCTCCTGTGCCCGATACCCGGCTGCGGGCCGTTCGCGCGGGTGGTCGCCAGCCCTTCGCGGCGGCACCACTTCGCCCACCGCTCCGGAGCCGACCACGCCAGGGGCACCGGCCCGGAGACCTTGTGGCACCTGAGCGCGAAGGAACTGCTGGCCCGGTGGGCCGCCGAGGAGCCGACCCTGCGCGGGTGGCGGGTCCACATCGACGACACGCCCATCACCGTGCCCGACGGATGGCGGCGGCCCGACGTCCTGGCCGTCTCGCCGGACGGTGCCACGCGCGTCGCCTTCGAGGTCCAGTACTCCGAGCTCACCGGCGAGCAGTGGCGCGAGCGGCACGGCTTCTACGCCCGGGCCGGGGTCGTCGACATCTGGCTCTTCGCCCACCACGGGCCCCAGTGGCGCAGCCGGGCGGCCACCGGCTCCGCGCGCCGGGCGGAACTCGCCCACCACGACCCGCGATGGGCCGCAGCTGTCGGGCTGAGAGGCCTGCACCAGGCCATGCTCCAGGACGGCGTCACTCCGTTGTGGCTCGACCCGACTGCCCGGACGGTGGGAACCGCCACCGCGCTGTTTGCGCCCGCCGCGCCTCCGTGCGGTCGGCCCAGCCGCCTCGTCCGCGATCCGGCTCTCTACGTCCTGCCCCCGCAGCAGGACTTCCGCGCCTGCTACGTCGAGGCCGACCCCCTGGAGGAGTGCCGCATCGACCTAGCGGCCGGCGAACTCCTCACCCCGGCCCGCGTCCGGCAGCGTCTGGAGCACGAGAGGCTGCTCGGCGACCAAGCGGCGGCCCGGGAGCGGCTGGCTGCCCTGCAGGAGCAGCGCAGCCGGGACAACGAGGTCCGCCGTCAACAGGAGCAGCAGCGGCGGCGGGAGAAGGCGGAGGCGTACGCCGCCGAACAGGAGGAAGCGCAACGGCAGGCGGACCTGCGCGCGAGTCAGGAGCAACGCCGCCGCGACGAGGAGCGGGCCGCGGCCCTGGCACGGCAGCAGATCCCGCTGCTGGACCAGTACCCCCTCCTGTTCAACGAGGGTCCGGCGCCGGCGCCTCCGCGCAAGCGCGGCTGGTGGCCGATCAGGCGACGACGGCAGAGGTGACCTGCAGCAACACCACGGGCACATGTGCCAGGCCCGCAGTGGGGGCCAGCGGCGAAACACATCAGCGGAACGCCCTCACCACGACTTAGGGTCGTCATGGGGAGAGCGTCTCGACGGGGGAGGAGCAAGGGTGCTGAGCAGGGAAGACCACTGGGGGGAGAACGCAGTCTGCCGGAGTGCCGATCCGGAAGAGCTGTTCGTCCAGGGCCCGGGCCAGAACCGTGCCAAGGCCGTGTGCACCGGATGCCCGGTCCGCACCGAGTGCCTGACCGAAGCCCTCGACAACCGTATCGAGTTCGGCGTGTGGGGCGGCATGACCGAACGCGAGCGCCGGGCACTGCTGCGCCGCCGCCCCAACGTCACGTCCTGGCGCAAGGTCCTTGAGAGCGCTCCTGATGAGCAGGGGCAGCCGCAGGCGAGCTGAGGGGCTCACCAGACTCGTGGGGTAGAGCCCCGGCCACGGGCGGCCCCTCCTCGTCTGGGCTGGTCAGAGCGTTGCCGCTCTCTGGGAAGGGGCTGAAGGGGCCGAGGGCGTGCAATCCTCCCCGGGGATGGTTCAACGGCGGCAGTGGCTGAAGGGGCCGGGTTCCGCCAAAAGTGCGGTCAGAACAGCATGCCGTCGGAAGGGCCGGACTCCGCATTGCCGGAATCGGGCTTGCTCGCGCGCCGGCCCCGGGCGCGGTCGGTGAGTTCGCCCTTGGCTCCAGGCCGCAGTGTCCGTGGGTCCACGGCCTCGTGCGGGGTCGCGTCCTGGTACTGCCCGCCGGGTTCGCTTCGGTCGTTGTCCTTGACGTAGAAGACGCGCCGCCGGTAGCGCCGTGACGGCTCCGTGGGCTCTGCGGTCTCCTCGAGCTCGGCGTACCCCACGATGCGTCCTGCCCTCATCGATCCGCGCGGCTTGCCCGTCCGGTTCCGGGTCTTCTCGAACATCCAGCGGACGTAGTCGTACTTGGTGTCGACGGTCTCCCAGCCCTCGACCCAGACGATGTTCACCTCCTGGGAGAGGCTCGTCGCCCCTGCGTCGGACATCGGTGTCACTCCCGGATACGTCAGTTCGTGGCGGGGGCCCGGCACAGGGGCCGTGAAAGGGGCTGACTCGCGCCCTGCACCCCTGCCGCCCTCTTGTGAGGAAAACAGCAGGTCAGAGAGGTTCTCAGGCGTCATTGGAAGGCTCGCAGGGGCTGAAAGGGGCCGACTTCTTAGATTGTTGAGCTGCAAAGGTGGGACTAGTAGTTGGAGGAGATTCCTCAAAGTCGGCCCCTTTCAGCCCCTGCGGGAGGGTCTGGAAGGGCTCTGACCTGCGGTTCTCTGAGGGCAGCACGGGGGGTGCGGACAGCCCCTGCGCCGGCCCCTGGATGAGCCCCTGCCTCATGCTCCAGTCCTCTCGTCCGCGCCAGGGGCCAGCAGCCCGAGGCCGGGGAAGTAGCGCTGCCCGTTGGACTTGGGCAGCTCTCCGGAGGGAATGTTCAGCTTCTGCCGGACGGCGCCACCGAGGTCCCGAGGGGACACGGGCGTCAGGCCCTCCGACTGGCACCATGCCCGGTAGGCCTTCCCCAGATGCGGCTGGAGCACGCGGTACTCGCTGCCGATCACGCAGCAGTCCTTGAGGAACCGGCCGACGGAGTCCTCCGACTCCTCGTAGTCCTGCGTGGCCAGCCTCACCCGCTGGGGGCCGTTGAGCTGGAGATCCTTGCCGTTGAAGTACTGCTTTGCTCCGTCGATTAGCCACTGCAGGATGCCGGGCCCCTCGCTCTCCACCAGCCGGTGGCCGAGGTTGTCGACGACCAGCTCGCTGGGGACGATGCGGTTGAACTCGATGATGCGCATCCGTCGCCAGAAGCCGAATCCGCCAGCCTGTACGACAGGTCTGTGGTTGCCGACGAGCCACAGCTTGTGCGTGGGCGCGAAGCTGTAGAAGTTCTCGTACATGCGGCGTGCCTTGATGCGGTCGCCGCCGGTGAGCAGCTTGAACTTGGCCTCGTCGAACCTGGAGCCCTGGTTGATCTCCGAGCACACCACCAGCCGCCGCCCCTGGAGGTCGGCCAGCTCGGTCGGGTGGTCGGCGTAGGGGGAAGCCATGAGGAAGTTCGGAGGTGCGGAGTCGGCGTACTCCCCGAGCAGCGACAGAAGGACGTCGACCAGCACGGACTTGCCGTTCTGGCCCAGGCCGTAGAGGAAGGCCAGGATCTGCGCGGCCTGATCGCCGGAGATCGAGTACCCGCACAGGCTCTGCAGGTAGGTCTTCATCTCCTCTCCGGCGTCGTCGTCGCCGAAGGTGTCGGTCAGGAAGCGGTTCCACATGGGTGTGGGCATGACCCGCGGCGTGACGGCGGTCGCGTGGGTGTGGCTCTGCGAGGGGGAGGCGGGCACCATCCCGCCCGTGCGCAGGTCGACCACGCCGCCAGGGGTGCACAAGGCGTACGGATCTGAGTCCAGCTCCTCGGGCTCCAGGGTGAGCTCTGGCAGCGTCTCGGCCATCTTCACCAAGGCGGCCGCCCCTGCGGCACTGAGGGCGCGCTTGCGGTAGCGAGCCATCTCGCCGTCCGGGTAGCGCACGTTCTCATCGGTCCGGGGATCCCTGCGCGGCATGCTGTTCGCCAGCTGCATGGCGGAGTACCGGATGCCGGTGGTGTTGCTGTCCGGGAGCCACCGGTAGTCCGCCCACCGGTACCAGCCCATGTCGCGCACGTACCGGTAGTAGTCGCCGTACACGGACAGGAACAGGTGGGCCATGCCCCAGTCGGTGAGGCTGTCGGGAAGCAGGAGCTGAGGCTGCGCGAGCGCAGTCCCAGCCGTCAGCTGGTGGCTGGCACGGCCCGGCTGGTAGGACGCGTCGCCTGGGACCCGGCTCGTTGGTACGGCCGAGCTGGCGCTTGTGTAGCTCATGACTCAGCGGTCTTTCGTCGGGTTCAGGGGGCGTCGCTGCCCAGCGACCAGACCGGACTGGATGATCCGGTGCGCTTCTCGTTCACGGTTCGGGCGAGCCTGCACAGCTGCCTCGATGAGGGCGTTCCGGGCTTCCGCATCGCTCGGCACCAAGCCGGCCGCGACCAGACCCCCCATGGTGAAGGCAGCCTTGTTGAGCTTGCTGCTCCAGCCGCTGCCCTCCGACAGCCGCTCGCACTCGGCCACCTGCGCGAGTGCCGTAGTCACCACCGCGCTGGCCCATGCGGACTCCGACTGCGGAGCCGCGATCCGCCGGGCAAGGTTCGGCACCCGGGCCGCGCGCGGTCGGGGAGCGGAGCCAAGTAGGTGGCCGGTGCGCTGGAGGGCACCGGCCAGCCAGCTCGGCAGCAGGGCGGGAACCCGGACGTCGCCGAGCGCCCGGTATACCCCGGCGCCGGTACGGGTCCCTGGGGCCACGATGTAGCCGCCCTGAGCACGCACGTCCAACTGCCAGCCCAGTGCCCGTCCGTCGTGGTCGCCGCCCGCGGAGCTGGCCCAGCGGGTGTTGCGGGGAGCGGTGAACCAGAGGTGTAGGCCGCCGGACGGCGTCTGTACCGTCAGCGTCCGCATGTCCTCCACCGTCTCAGGCCCCCCGGCCAGGCGGGCCAGAAGCATGAGGGTGTCCAGCCCGGTGCGTACCTGGCGCGCGTCCTCCGCCGAGACGTCGAAGCCGGGAAGCACGCGATCTGCCTCCACCGGGCCGTCGACGTGGCAGTCCACGTCGACCACCACGAGACCGGCCGCCCCCGTGGAGACCCCCACGCCGGGGACCGGCTGCTCGCTCCACCATCGGGCGATTCGCTCGGGCTCGACCGTGGCGGCATAGAAGCCGTGGCACCAGCGCCCCTGTTCGATGCAAGGGCACCCGGCCGCGGCATGAGGCACGTACTGGGTGCTCGACAGCCGGCACCGGCCGCAGCCGGGCCGGGGCGTCTTGTGGCCAGCGCGCAGAGGGAAGACCGGCCACCCCCGCCGGGCGCACCAGGCGGCGACTTCGCTTGCCCTACTCTCCACGGCCGCCCGCCTTCCCGTACGGCAGCGCGCCGCCGCTGCTGGCTCCGGCGCCGGGAGCGCCTTCGGGCCGAAAGGCCGTCGTCGCGGGCGAAGAGTGGTCAGCCGACCAGAGCGGGAACGCTCGCAAGGTCACCATCCCCTTCCTCAGCCACGACCTTCAGCATGGACGTGGCCCACCGGCCGAGGGGGATCAGGACCAGGGGCTCGGGCGCCTCCACGTCCTGGTGCATCCAGTCCGCGACCGCCTCCAGGGCGTGCTGCGCCTCCACCCGGTTGCCGTCGACCACCAGGGTCGTCCGCGCCTCGACGGAGCCAGCCTCCAGCATCTGCCGCGCCAGCGCCATCACCTGGTGGTCGCGCGCGAGAGCCTCCTCGGTCCGTGCGCCGGCCTTCGTCCTGCGGTTCGTGGAGCGGTTGGCACTCAGGGTGGTCGCACAGAGCGCCAGGACGGCGTCAACGGCCTGCAGTTCCTCGGCGGCGGGCATCAGCCCGATCCGATGCAGGTTGCGCAGAGTCTGCGTTCCCACCCCGGCGCGCGCAGCGACCCACCGCTGCGACCGCGGCCGCATCAACTCAGCCAAGTCCAACATCACAAAAGCCCTTGATCTGCGAGCAGCCGCTACCGGCCGACCGTGAAACGAACAGGCCCGAGAGTGAGTGACCCTCTGCCACCTGAAGCTGCGCGTCACTTAACTCCAGAAACGCATGTCTGGTCAAACAACACGCGGTAGATGAGCACACAAGTCCTGCGGGGATGAGGAACCGGCAGGTCAAAATACTTCAATCCGCAGGAAAAGCGGCAACTGGATGCCGGTGGGCTCTCCTGGAAGGCAGGTTGCGGTCAGTCGGCAAGTGGATGACCGTCACCCGGGCAATCAAGATCAAATGCCACCGCCCGGCCCGAGACACCGCCGGAACCGGCGCCCATCGAGAGCAAGATCCGGCCTGCCCCAACCGGTGCCCGGCCCGCTCCCGTTCCCGCCCTGCGCAACCGGAAGTACATCAACCCGCCCCCTCGTCCCGCCTGACGGGACGAGGGGGCCGCCAGGGCTCCCGGTCGGCACACCTCTGAGCACACTCGCCGTGAAGGACAGTGCCAAAGGCGCCTCGGACCCGATCGGAAAGCCCTCCTCTTGATTCACCACACCCCCGAAGCCATCCAGGCCGAGATGCAGGAGCGGCTGCGCGTCGCCGGCCATCAGCGCCTCGTCGCGGCCGCGGCTGCGGAGCGCCGCCGCCAGCGCCGTGCCCGCCGCGCCGCCCGTCCCGGCTGGATGCGTCGCGCGGTGCGGACCCTGCGCCGGGCCGCGGCCGAGGGCCTTCGCGTGAACGACAGCATCAAGCAGCAGGAAGGCGCGCCCCGATGACCACCCGCTCCCACGACAACCCCCGGCTGGCCCCCGGTGCCGGCCAGGCCCGGAGGAGCGCACGCCGCCGCGGCGGGCGCCGGGCCCTCGCCGCAGGCCTGGGCGCAGTCGTCCTCGCTGCCGCGCTCACGGCCTGCGCGAGCAACACCGCCCCCGGCTCCGGCAGCAAGAAGAAGTCCACGGCGGCACCGAGCACGAAGGCGAAAGCCCCGAAGGGCCCGTTCGCGCCCTCGATCCTCGAACAGGCATGGAAGAGCGCGCCGGTCACCGGTGACCTCCTGCGTACCAAGCTGCTGGGCAGCTGGCGCACCGACACCGCGCTCTACGTCGGCCGCGGCACCGGCATCACCGTCCTCGACCCGGTCACCGGAAAGCAGTTGGGCACCATCGAGCCGCCCGAGCCCGGGATGAGCCCCTGCGGCATGAGCGACGGCCTGAGCAAGGACGGCCTGGGCGCGCTCGCCTGGCTCAAGGGCGACCCCGACAGCGCCAAGGCCACCTGCGACCACATCACGCTCATCGACACCCGCAACCACAACACCGCCCGGTGGACGACCACCGTCAGCGCCGAGCTCTTGGGGGGCAAGCCGCTGACCGACGACACCACCCGCCTCGGCTTCACCGGTGACGTCCTCGCCGTCATGACCGGCAACACCGTCGTGGGCCTGCGCTCCGACAAGACCACCGCCTGGACCTGGAAGAACCCCGGCGTCCGGCCCGACACCTACGTCCTGAACTGGGACATGGCCATCGGCCCCGACCGCATCGCCGTCCTGCTCGGCACCGAGCACGGCGCCACCTGGAGCTACGACATCGCCACCCTCGACGCGAACGGCAAGCAGCTCTCCGCCACGCCCGAACCGATGCCCACGCCCAAGGACGGGAGCATCGACCTGGTCTCGGCCGCACCCATGACCGCACTGGTCCGCCCGGAATCCTTCGACCACACCACACCGCCCGAGCTGGTGACCTTCACCCGCGAGGGCGCCGTCGCCCGGCGCATCAAGCTGGCCACACAGGACGGGCCCGCGACCATCAGCCAGTTCAACCTGCTGGGCCGGGCGGAGAGGTACAACATCCAGCTCACCGACACCACCGCCTACGTCGCCGCCGGCGACAGCCTGAGCATGGACGGCGCCCCCACCCAGGTCGCCGCCTTCGACCTGGCCACCGGAGCCCACCGCTGGACCCGCCCCGTCGGCGAGGCCGCACAGCCCCGCTTCGCCGGCGCGGACGACGACACCGTCTACGTCCTCGGCGGCAAGAGCATCTCCGACATGGAGCTCTACGCCTACTCGGCCAAGACCGGCGACCGCACCAAGATCAGCACCGTCAAGGCACCCGACAGCCTGTTCATGCTGAGCTCCGCGATCATCGACTACGCCTCCGGCAGCCTCGCCACGATCACCACCGGCTCAAGTCCCGGCCCCGGCGTCTTCATGTTCCGCGCCCCCTCCAGCTGACCCCCCAGCGCCAGCCGCGCCACGGGGCCCGCGGGCACCTGCAGCCTCCTGCGCCCCGCGGCGTTTCCGGGGGGCCACCGCAACAACCCCGCCCGCTCGGCGGGATGCCTTCAACAGCACGTACCCGCAAGGACCTTGGGCCAAGCCGGTGTCATGCGCAACGTCCAGCGGCCAGCGACCGCCGCACCCTACCCACCTTCCGGAGACCGACATTCCCGCCATACGCAAGACCCTCGCCGCCACCGCTGTCGCCGCCGCCGTCCTCGCGGGCACCGCCGCCTGCGGCACCGCCGAGAACCTCACCGCCGCGCAGAAGCTCGACCAGTCCGTCGACAAGCTCGGCCGACAGAAGGCCATCTCCCTCGAACTCGGCCTCGACACCGACGCCGCCACCCTCAAGAAGCTGGACTCCGGCTCCGCCCCCGGCAAGGAGATGCCCGACCAGGTCGCCCAGCTCCTGGCCGGCGCCCGTGTGTCAGTCTCCGTGCAGTCGAAGAAGCCGCTCCAGGACTCCTCCGACACCGACATCACCGGCATGGCGGTGAAGGTCTCCGGCCCGGACGGCGACCTGCTGGAGTACCGCCAGGTCGGCGACTGGGCCTACCTGCGCGCCGGGGTGAAGGCGCTCGAGAAGGCCGCCGGCAGCAAGCTCCCCGCTCCCAGCCAGCTGCCCCCGGACGCCACCGCGCTCAAGGAGATCCTCGGCGGCGGCTGGGTGAAGATGCCCGCCGACAGCCTCACCAAGGATGCCCCGGGCAAGGACACCGGCCCCTCCAGCGACCCCGCCGCCGACGCCCGGAAGAAGAAGGCCATCAAGGGCCTGCAGGACCTGATCACCCGCGAGGTTCAGCTCAAGGACACCGGAACCAAGGACGGCGCCGACCACATCACCGCCACCGCCTCCTTCAAGACCCTGCTCACCGGCCTGGTCGACGAACTCCGCCCGCTGGCGGGAGACCTCCCGCCAGGCGCCAACCTGCCGACCAGCCAGGACCTCAAGGACGCCCCGGACAAGCCCGTCACCGCCGACTTCGCCATCAAGAACGGTGCCCTGAGCACGGTATCGGTGGACCTCGCCCCGCTCGCTGACACGGCCAAGAGCAACAAGTTCGCCCTGGTGCTTCGCGTCGGCAAGGGCGAACAGGCCACCGCTCCCGACCAAGCCGCCCAGATCGACCCGGGCGCCCTGTCTCAGCAGCTGCTGGGCGGCCTCGCCCCCCAGCACATCACCGGCGACGGATCCGTCTGATCCAGCCCAACCGCCGCGCCGGGTGCGGCACCCCCGCACCCGGCTGGCCCCGCACACGCAGCACGGTCCTGACCCCAGGCATGCCTGACCACAAAGAGGCCCCCATGACGCGTCTGTTCGACCGGCAACTCGCCCAGCCCCAGCCGCCCTCGCTTTACGACTTCCTGCAGACCGTGCAGGCAACCGGTGACGACAGCCCCCGAGCGATGAGAGTCCGCAGGCTGCTGGCCTCCCCGGAAGCGGCGCGTCTGGCCCGCCAGGTCCGGCCCGGCGGCACCGGCTTGTCCGTACGCGAACTCCACGGTGCCCGCGTCGTCGCCGCCGAAGCGGTCCACGACAAGGTCTCCCGTACCCCGGCACCGGAGCTGTTCGCACGCCTGCGCCACCAATCCGTTCTTCCCCGGCACCAGCTCACGTTCATCGAAGCCCAAAAGCTCAACTCGCTGGGACCGGTCACAGCCATCGGCTGGCTCGTCACCAGCCGCCCGACCGAGCACGGGTACGCCATGGAGGCCTACTTCTCGACCGAATGGGGCAGGGGCAAGCTCTTCTCGCCCCTTGCCGCCTTCCACTTCGCCCTGGACCACAACGGCCGCTACCGACCCGAGGCCGGCAGCGACCTCCCGCACGTCGCGATGGCCACCCCGGAGGATCCTCAGCGGCCTGGGCTCCTCCCCGAGATCCTCGACCCCATCGCACAGAGCCTCTTGGGCACCACGGCCACGCTCCTGACCACGCTGGCCGTCCTCGACAAGGCCGTGCACCTGCCGGAGACCATCCCGGACCCGGCGCAGTCCGCCGCCTACCGGCGCCGAGCCGGCCAGGCCCTGGTGTCGTACCGCAGGATCTCCGCCGACACCCCGGCACTGCTCGATCTCATCGCCCCTCATCCCGCCGCCTAACCTGTCACGGCAGGCGCCCGGGCCGCGCCTGCCGTGACATCAACTGCCGCGCCCCGGCCTCGGCAGGACCACGCCGCCGGACCGGACCGCGGCAGCTACGGCACCTGCCACGCCAGCGGGTCCTTGTAGTAGCCCTGGGAGTAGGTCACCTTCCCCACCTTCGCGCCCGCGGGGATCAGGTACGGCGCGCACATGCTCCGGCTCTCGCCCTCCTTGAAGACCGACTCCAGGTCCTCATCCGTGCAGTCCGCCGGACGGCTGCTCAGGTCCCCGAAGACCAGCAGCCGGGTCGCCTTGATGCCGTCGGTCGTCTCCGCGCCGATGTTCGTCATGACCATCGGGCCTTTGACCGGCTCCCCGCCCACGTGCCGGGCCTCCACGTACACCCACGCCACCTTCTGGCCCGCGAACTTGCCGTCCTCACCCAGCCCCTGCAGATCCTCCGGCTTGCCCTCCACGACCCTCTGCGGAGTGATCAGGAACTTGCCCGTCGTGCCCCACCGGGTGATCTCCTGCTCCTCCTGGCTGGGCTGGCCGAGCACGAGCTCCTGCGCCCCTGCCGCGCCGCCGGGCCGGGCGCTCTTCGCGGCCCCGCCCGGCGAGCCGCCCGCAGTGGGGCCACACCCCACCGCGAGAGCCAGACCGCCAAGGAGAGCCGCCGCCACCAGGGGGCGGTACCGCCGGGACCGAACACTGCGCTGCATCGTCATCGCTTCCTGCCATCCGAACACGGAGAACCACTGGGTCGCGGCCATCGTGGGCACCGCGCCCCAGCCCAGCCCGCGCCCGCCATTACTCCTCCCGCCCCGCGGGCACGAAGCATCCAGTGGCTCACTCCGCGTCCCGCCTCACGGGCCCGCCCCGGCCGCACGGCGCCGACACCACCCCCGCGGCCGCGAGCAGACTTCCCGCACCACGCAACGCCCAGCGGGCCCGCGTCCCACCCCACGGGAGGTGTCGCTGCCGGACCGCGCCGGAGCCCACCGCCGGCCCTACGCTGCCTCGAGGGGCCCGGCACCCCAACCACTGGCAGCGGGAGGACTCTTGGACACCAGCATGCTGCGCACCCCCCTGATCGCGCAGACTGTCGAGGCGCTCGTCGAGGACGGCGGCGGACTCATCACCTACGAGCAGGGCATGGGCGGACGGGAGACGCTCGTCGCGGCGGCAGCTGCTCTCGCGGCCCGCAACGGATCCCCGCTGACCATCGTGGAGTCAGTGGTCCTGCACGAGGAAACCCGCGCGGCGATCGCCGCGCTCCAGCCCGGCGTGCAGTGCACAGTCATCTCCGCCCGGGACGCCGCGCTCCAGCCGCCTCCCGCCCCCGGCAGCGTCCTGGCCGTCCACGCCGATCTGCTCAGGGACCCGATCGCCCGCGAGCCTCTGCTCGAACTGGCGCGAGCCGCTGACCACCTCCTGGTGGCCCCGCCACGACTACAGCGACCCCAGCCTCGACAGCCTCGCCGGCACCGCCTACCGACTGGACCAGCCGTCGTTCATCGCCGCCGCGAACAAAGCCTCCACCCGCTGGGCCCAGACGTTCACCCCCACCTACGTCCCGCCGCCGGAGGGGCAGCGCGACGGACGCCTGACACGCCAAGGGACAGCCGGAGGCGACAGAATCGACCTCACCGAGCACGTCGAGCGCAAACAGCGCTTGATCGCCCAGCTGAACCAGCGGACTGCCGACAGCCCGGCCCCGGAGGTCCCGGACAATGTCGAGTACTTCGACCTTGCCGACCTCGAGGCGGCCATGCACGCGGACACCGGTCAGCTTCTCGCTCAGGCAGAGGAGAGGGCATCAGCCGTTCAGCGTGCGGCCGACCAGCGGGCCACAGAGGCGCGCGACCGTCTGCTCCGAGGCGACCAGGAAAGTGCGGCGGAGCCTTCCCGACCCCCTGCTGTCGCTCGGCACGACCAGCGGCAGGCCGCAGCCCACCAGCACCAGGCCCCCGGCGGGCGGACGCCTGGCCAGTAGCACCGCCCAGGACTACTCCACGTCGAGGTAGTACGCACCCGCAGCGGCGTCGGCGAAGAGGGTGAACCGGACCTGAGGCGGGACTGTCTTGCTGCCGTCTGCCAGCTCCACGGGCTCGGCGTTGACCAGCACGAACTCCTCGTACCCGCCGACGAAGTCACCCGGCCCGTCAGCCACCCCGACATGGATTGGGGTCTCGTCGGGAACTGCGGTGAGAGCGTTCCGCAGCTGCCCTGCCGTCCACACCTGCGGCACGTGATCGAACATCTCAGCCATGGCCAGAGGCTAGGGCGCCCACAGCCCGGTCATGGCGCGCCGCGCCGGTGAGAGCAGCTCATCAGCTCCGAAGCCGGGTCGCCTCGGCGCCCGCGGCGGCCAGGCCGTACGCTGGCAGGGCCGATGGCCAGGGTTTCTGGTCCCGTGGGGCCCGCCGAGTGAGATCCGGGTCCCACAGTCGTTTCCAGACCAGTGCGGGTTCCGCGCGCGCCTGACTGCCTGCGCCGCGCGTGGTTGGCCTTACTCGCCGTCCGTCCCGTCCTCGCCCGGCAGGCGCACGAGCCAGTAGTCCACCTGTGCCGACGGATGAGAGCGGCGTGCCGTCCACGCAAGGCCGTCCACGTCGTGGCCCCAGCTCTCCAGGAGTTCGGACGCCCATGCCTTGGCGGAGTCCTCCGCGTCGGCGTCCAGCCTGTCCTCCATCACGGCGGTGTGATCGCTGTCGCCGACGCGGTGCAGTACCCACGCCGCGTGTTCGCTGCCTTCCATCGCGTACGCGAGGATCAGCTTGCCCTCATCCTGCACCGTGGCCTCCAAGCCCGAAGGTGTTCCGTATCGGGGCCAACCATGCCATCGGGTACTGACATCGCTGCTCGGGCCGCAGACCCCTTGCATGACGCAACGCCACCGCGCCAGTCCTGGAATTCACCGGCGCGCGAGCAGCTCGGCGGCGGACAATCACCCGGAACGACAGGAGGCGGCCCGATGGTTGCGGACATGAAATTCGAGGACGGCACCTGCCTCAGGCTGCGGGCGCCCGAGCAGCACGGCGCCCCGGCCCTGGGACTGCTGCCCGGCCTGGGCGCGCACCGCCTGGCCGTCCGCATGGAAGCCGAGCCGCTCCATGTCGCCGACGGCGTCAACCACCTCGCGCTTGCCGGTGAACTCCGCGCGGCCGAAGGCATCGGCTGGATCGGCTCCATCCTGCCCACCCTCGTACCGCTGCGCACCAAGGCCTCCACCGTGGCAGTCGAACTCGTCGTCCCCGTCACCTCCGCCCAGCTCCTCGCCTTGGAAGAGCACCGCGACGGCCGCGACCTCTCTGTGGTCGTGGACCTGCAGGGCTCCCTGCCGCAGAGCACCGCGCACCCCGTCGCCCACTTGCAGGAGACCCAGCAGGTCGCCGCGAGCACCTGGGAGCGGCAGCTCGAGAGCGTGGGCCTGACCGCCTCGTTCACCATCACCGTCCCGCTGCCGATGGCATCCGGCCCGATCCGGAAGGCCGCCGAGCATCTGCGCACCGCGGACCGGCAGATCACGGCAGGCGAGTACATGGACGCGATCCGCGAGACCCGCCTCGCCCTGACGCTGATGCGGGCCCTGGGTGTCTGGCCCGCAGGCGGCACCAAGAAGCGGGATGACCAGGACCAGGCCGACCGGTACGGGCTTCTCCAGGACCGAATCGCCGCGCAGGCCGACGGCTACGCCGACATCATCCAGGCGGCCTTCAGCCAGGCCAGCGGGCCCCAGCACAACGACGGCGCCATCGCCTCGGCCGCATGGACCCGAGCCGATGCCGTCACCCTCAATGCCCTGGCGGCCGCCCTGCTGCACCGGATCAGCAGCGAGACCGAATAGACGCGACAGCCTGCCCGAGCCGGCCGAAGCTGCGCCGCCGTCCCGAAGCAGTCCGCCCCGCAGCGGAGCCGGCCGTCGACAAGGTCCTCGCCCCGGGCGTGCGCCTGTGCATGCTGTCGCCCTACCGCAGTCGAGGTGACTGGGGTGACGGGGTCTGCTGGGGCGCCCGCAGGCTCTCGAACACCTCCCGAGCCGGCGCAGGCAAGGAGGCGGCGACGCGCTGGCGGCTTGCCTCCTGGAGCCTGGCGGCCATGGCCGCGATGTCCGCCTCCCGGCCCGCGAGCGGATCACCGTCCCCGGCCCGGCGCGGTCTCTGGCCCGGCCGCAGCTCACCGATCTCGTCGAACCGCGCCGCGTACTGCGCACTGGCCTGGCCCCAGTACTCGGGCGCGATGGCCGCATCGATCGGCTGGTCGAACTCGGCGGTGTGCGTGGCCCACGGTGTCTGCGGAGATCGCCAGGACATGCCGGTCAGCTCCACCTCGATTCCCGGCGAGTCGGTGTAGGAGACCCAGGTCGCCCGCAGATCGTGCCGCGGCGCCTCCTGGCCGGGCGCCAGCCGAACCCGGAACGCGACGTGAGTGGCCTCTTCCGCAGGCGCCGGATCGAAGACCTGCTCGTGCGCCATGTCCTCGAACGCGGCCCTCAAAGTGGTGTGCCAGCCGGCGGCGTACGGGAGGCTGCCGTGCCCAATGTGGTCCAGTAGCTGCTCGGCCCGCTCGCCCGCGTCCCGCCGCTCGTCGTTCATCACCCGGCGCAGCTCGTCCGGCAGCACCAGCCGGAGCCCACCGTGCAGTTCAGCGGCCGCCGGGTCCGGCCCCTGCGCCCGGGCTTGCCGGTACGCCGACGCCCACTGGGCCCCCAGCACCTCCAGCCGCTCCCCGTACCGGTACTCGGCCGCGCCGTGCCCGTCCAGCCCGTTCACCCTGTTCTGGTAGGCGTTGCGGGCCCGTTGCGCCATCACCACGGGGGCATCGAAGTAGCGGGCCCACTCCTCCGGCGGCCGGTTGTGGATGTTGCGCTCCGGGGCAGGTGCGGCATACCGGTTCCACCAGCGTGCCCCGTCCTGGGTCCTGCCGCCGTGGTCGATCCACGCCGTCGGGTGCGCCGCGTACAGCGCGTCCATCATCACGGAGGCCAGGTTGCGACGCTGGAACCCCGGCTCGACCTTCAGCATCCACACCGACAGAGCCTGTCCGTCCGGGTGGACCAGGAAGTCCAGCCGCCCGGCCTGCACGCCGCCCACCAGCGCCAGCACACGCCGGGGCGTCCACCCAGGGTAGGCATCGGTATACCAGTCGGTCAGCCACAGGGCGGTTCCCGCGTTGTCGAGCTGCGCCTCGGCCCCCGCCATAGCGGCCTACTCCCGCGTTGTGGGCAGCCCCACCGCGGCGACGAGGCGGCCGCTGGCTCCCCGGACGCCCGGCAGCGTCGACACCGCAGCGGCCACCGCCTTCTCCACCTGCTCCGAAGCTGCCGCAGCCGGTAGACCCGCAATCGCGCCCGGCTCGACCTCAAGCCCTACCTGCACGGTCAGCAATGCGCTCTGCCCGTCAGACACAGGCCCGGGGGAGGGATGGGCGACCAGCTGAGCGGTGCACGAGACCTCTCCCGCACGGTGGGGCTGCGTGATGGGTCCGAAGATCACCTCTGCCGCGCCACTGAGCAGCTGCATCAGCCGGGCCACCTCAACGGCGGGGCCGGTCAGCTTCACCTCCGTGAACGCCGGACCGGGCGAGGGCATGTCACTCATCACTGCTCCTGCGATCGTCCAACCCCGCCCCCTTCGGGCCGGGTTACCCAAAGGGGGCGACGACCTGCGCCCCCGCAGTCAGTCTCGCAGGGTGCCGTGGCCGCTCCGAGGTGAGTCTGCCGCGCTTTCGGGCCAGGCGGCGCGACGTCGGCCACCGGATGCCAGGCCCAGGCATCCCGACCGTGCCGCGCGTTCCGCCAGACGGGAAACGACCGCGCGCCCGGCTATCCGCCGAAGAGGGCCGCAGCGACAGGCGGCCGTGAACCGTGTCCCGTCGGGCGGACCGGTGGACCACCCCGGGAGGCCCCCGCTCCCGCCTGGCGGAACAGCTTCCCTCTCCCTCGCCCACGGCCGATGCCACCGACGCAGTCTCGTGGCGTACAGGAACGAGGCCGTGGGGAGGGCGAGGGTGTCACCAGCCCGCAAGAAGAAGAACCCCGAACCCCACGCCACGGGCGGTATCCACGGGACACAGCTCATGCTCACGGCCGAGTCCGACGACATCACGGCCATGCGCGAAGAGGGCGATCTGGGAGCGTACATGCGAGTCCTGATCAGCCCCGCCCCCGCAGCACCCGCCCCCACCCCCGAGGGCTACCGCGATCCGGCCCACATCCCAGGGGCCTGGCCGGCGCCCCGCCCCCTGCCTCCGGGGCACGTGCGGGCCCCGGGAGAGCCCGCCTACTGCGCCTGCCTCCAGTGCCAAGCCCTCGGGGAGCACGTCGAGTCAGACGCATGCGCGTGCCCGTCCTGCGCCCACCGCAAGTCGCAGCTGCTGGCCGCCCGCTGCGTCGCGGAGTAACGGCGCCCGCCTACGGCACGGACGCTGCCAGGGCGGGGTCCCCAGGGCGCGGTTCCGGCAGCCCTTGAACGACGCCGGCGGCCGTCCAGCCGCCGCCCGCCCCCTGGACGGCCAGACCATGCCCGGCCAGGCCCTCCAGGTGCTTGGCCACCGTGCGCTGCGCGAACCCAGCCGCCTGGCAGAGCTCCTCCACCACGATCTCCCGCCCGGCGGCCTTCAGCGCGCTCCACGTGCGCTGCGCGGGCTGGCCGAGGCCTCCGTCCGCTTTGCTCGCGAAGACCGACGCCTCCGGCTCGTGCACCGGACCGTCAGAGGTGGCCCTCCCCTGCGAGGGCAACGCCGTGCTGCCCGAGCCGTCCGAACCCGGGGCCGGATTACCCGCGACCGAGGGCGACCTCTGGGCGGCCCGGTCCGCGCCGGACCTGCTCACCGGCCGAGGCGTCCGGTTCACACGGCGGTGCCTGCGGCCCTTCTCACGCTTGCCCACGTCGGCTCCTCCAGCGACTTGCACTCGGCTCCTGATCTCAACGAGCCTGCCAGCCCGCGGAACCGACATGGGCCCAGGCGGCCCGGAGAATCACTGACACGGCTCATCACGAGGGCCTGCGACATGACCTTGCGGCGGCTGCCGTCAGCTGGAGCCGGTCAGCTCGTACCGGTAGTCGAGGAGCGTCGCCGGTCCGGCATTGCTCAGGAGCACGACGCCCGTGCCCTGAAACGTGCTGACCACCACGGGGCGGGACGTCTTGTTGTACACCCGTTCCTGAGGTCCGGGGGTGATCAAGAGGCTGGGATCGGTCACGCGGCTGTCCTGGGTGTGCGCCAAGGGCACGATCGCCACAACGCCGCTCTCGGTCCGCAGCGCGTAGACCCTGCTGCTGCCCGGGGGGACAGGCCGGAAGGAAACCTGTGCCTGCGGGCCCAGATTGGAGCCGCGCTCGGCGTACTTCTTGAGGATGCTCTTCGCGCTCTCGTTCTCATGGGAGAGCTGCGCGCCTTCCCTCGCCCCGCCCGTTGCGAAGAGGTCCTCGACCGCCGCGCCCGCCTTGCTCGGCGCCAACGGTCCCACCGCCGTGCCCGCGTCGGCCGTGAGAGCGAGGCCCTGTTTGACCTCCACGGCCGGCATGGGCTTCTCCGGGTAGTTTGCGGCAACCTTCTTCCACGTGTTCGCCGTGTCGGGGGACTTCTCGAAGACCATGAGTTGGCGCGAGGTCCCCTCGGTGATGGCTTCAGCCGCGAACCAGTTTCCCCCCTCGGGTATGTAGAAATTCCGCTGTGTGAAATAGAAGGGCTTGTCGTACTCCTGCTTATCCTTCTCGCTGAGCGTGCCGTACTGCTCGTACTGAGCCTTGCTCCGCGCGTACAGCTGGCCGGCCTCCACGCTGGAAATAAGCTCCGCGTCCCGTGCTGCGTTCGCCCGGTTGTTGACGTCCTGGTAGTGGTCGACGATGGCGTTCGCCTCAGCCACGGTCACCACGCCAACAGGAGCCGCCGGGGCGCTGGAACTGGGAGGAGCAGCAGTCGGCTCTCCGGTTCTGCCCGAGGGTCCCCCGCAGGCGGAAGCCAGCGTCAGGCAGGCTGCGACCACGGCGCCGACAGCAACGGCCCGCGATGCGCGGGAGCGACGCAGGGAAGTGTCGGACATGGAGAGCTCATTCCTGTGGAGAGGCCGGTGCCGTCCAACCTGATGCACCGCCGGCTCCTCGAACCGGCCCAGCACCCGGATTGCCCGGCAGGCGGGAAGCCGCCTGCCCCCCGAGTCCTTCCTGGGGGATCCGTCCGCCGCACGGCAGTCCTCTGCGCCCGGACGAACAGCTCCCAGCAGCCCGCCAGGAACGCAGCCGTCACCGTTTGGACCGCCGTATCCAACGGAAATGGGAACACCTGACATTTCGTGCGTCGCAGGTGGTGGGAGGTGCGGGGGTGAGATCAATCTGATTTCCGAACGCGGCCAGCCTTCTGGATACTGAGTTCACCTGTGCTTCAGGAAGGTGAGGGGGGAATTCGTGACAGACCAGGAAATACCTTATGCTGGAACGACTCCGACCCGGATGTGCGACGTCGAGACGGAGACTTACCGACGGGCGCTTCGAGGCGAGCTCCTCCAGGAAGACGAGCCCGGCCTCAGCAGTCTTCTGGCCAGGGGGGTCCTGGTTGCCAACCCCTTCCACCACGGGATCTACGTTCCAGCGCCCCCGCGTTACCTGGAGACTCAGCTCCACGCGAGCGTGCTCAGGAGCCTGACCGCCACAGTTGAGGAGTTCGCCCAGATTCCCGCCTTCGTACGAGAGCTCGAAGCGGAACAGCAGCGACACGGCGAATCCCTCAGTCCGGCTGCTTCCGTACACCTGCGCAGCGTGGACGCCGTGAATGCCGAGATGATCCGTACCACGATGGGCGCCCGGCGCGAGATCCTCACTGCCCAGCCGGGATTCCGGCCGACGAAGGTCCTCAAAGGGGCTCTGAGCCGGCATATGGAGCCCGCGAAGCGCGGTGTGACGGTTCGTACGATCTACCGGGCCAGTGAGCGCAGCAATGTGGTTCAGAGCCAGTGGGTTGCCGATGTGACGGCTGCTGGCGCGGAGGTTCGGACCCTGAGTGAGAGCTTCCCCCGGCTGATCCTCGTTGATCGGGCGCACGCCTTCTTCGAGGCCTTCGACGAAGAGGGCGTCCTGATCCCGAAGACTGCCTGGTACAGCCAGGACCGGGCAGTCTGCGAGGTGCTGGCGCTGTACTTCTACACGGGATGGGAGCGGGCAGATCCGTGGCTGCCCGACGCGAAGGACGGGCACGCCGGGCACGCTGGGGGCGCAGGGGCAGAGCACAAGACGACGAAGCTCCAACGCACGATCTTGCGCAGCATCGTCGCCGGCCGAGGCTACGACCAGATCGGGAAGGATCTCGGGGTGAGTGAGCGGACGGTGACTGTGCACGTCTCGAAGCTCAGGACCGCGCTCGGCTTCAAGACAGTGCCCCAGCTGACCCACTGGTGGGCGACCTCACCGGAACGGCTGCTCTCGTAGACGGCACACGACGGTGAACCGGCGCAGAGCGGTGACGCTCGCTGCCCGGCGCTTCAAGATGCCCGAAGGCCGGTGCCGCAGCTGCCCGCCGGGTCGGGCACCACGTTCCTACGAGACGACCCGTACGACGTGGGGCGCCACTACATGGGCGACGTGATGGACTCGTCGCTCGTACGTCCAGGCGGCCGGATCAAGGCGAGGGCCGCGGGCTCCGATGCCAGCCGGGAGGGGAAGCTCGAAGCGCGTGCAGACGGCACACCCGCGGACAGGACCGGGATCCGCTTCGTGCACGTCGATCCGGTGGTCGCACAAATTGACCAGGGCCACGAGCATCATCGCCGCAGTGATGCCGGGCTGCTCCGGATCCTCCGCGTCCCCGGACCCGGCCGCGAACCGCTCACGTGCCCGCTCGAACGACCCCTGTAAGACGGTGCCGAGCGAGCAGCACTGGCCCAGGATTTCAGGTTGGTAGACGACCACGGCACGAATGTAGGCAGGGCCGCACGGCGGCCGGGGGCGAATCGTGGAACCGGCCTGAGCCGCTTTGGCCTCGCCGATCGTGACGATGCGAACTCGCACCGGAATCAGTGTCGGTGCGAGTGCTGTCAGTCCGGAAGGATGAGGAGGGCATCCGGCCCGCTTCCGTCCGACGGCTACTCAGCAACCCGGAGTTGAACGACGTCCTGTCACCATGCGGCCAGGACGATCAGCCGCGAGGCGCCGCTGCTTTGCCGGGGTTCCGGAAGGCCTCCAGCCTGGTCGCGTCCTGCTCGGGCGTCAGCTGTCCAACTGGGTCGACGAGCGGGTTGCGGCGGCGGCGCAGGGCCTGGCTCAGCAGATCAGCCGCGCGGGTGGCAGCACCGCGGGCCAGGACTTGGTAGCCGGGATCACCAAGGTCGGGCAGTGACGCGGAGCCCGTTGGCTCGGGCGACGGCCTGGGTAGGGCCGGGAGGGGCGGAGCGGCGTGCCATTGGCGCCGGTAGTAGAGATCGCGGGCGTCCGCCGCGGGAGTCGGGAGGCTCTCGGGCCGGTGGTACGGCTGTGCGCTGGGGTGCTCGGGGTCGTCCACCAGGGCGAAGAAGTCGGTGGGGGCACATCCGCCCAGCAGAAGCAGGGTGAGGGGCTCGTGGTCCAGGGTCCGGGCGTAGCACTCGATGAGGGCGGCGATGTGGTCGCAGACGCTCTTGCGGCTGCGACAGGGGCAGTCGGAGTTGCTGATCTCGCTGAGCGTGGGGAGCAGGCTCACACCAAGGCTGAAGGCGAGGTCGATGATGTGGAGCATCGCGTCGTGGCTGGTGGAGGCGGCGAGGTGGTGGGCGTGGGGGCGGGTGGCGGCGGCGAGCAGGAGCCACTTCTCGCCCGGCAGGCGGGGCCAGAACACGTCGAGTGTGCGCGAGCGGGCGTAGCCAGCGCCGGGATGGGCGGGCTGCACATCCTCGACGGGAATGAGGCCGTCGAGCCGACCAGGCCACACGGTCAGGTCGGTGATCGTCTCGACGAACGGCATCCCGGCGTTCATGCGCTGCTCGTCGCGGCGCTGCTGCATCAGCTCCCCGTACCAGGCCTCGCGGACACGGTGATCGTCCCCGGCGGTGACGGTGGTCGGGCGGTGCACGTAGACGGTGCCGTGGAGCTCGTTGTAGGTGTGGAAGAGGACCATCGGTTCAGTGCCTCCGAAGCGCGACAAGGTCGGCGAGCTGGTCATCGCCCAGCTCGGTCAGGCCCAGCTGTTCGGCGCCCAGGACCATGTTGGCGGTTTCCCGTTTGGCGGCCAGGAGCTGGAGGACTTTCTCCTCCAGGGTGCCTTCGGCGACGAAGCGGTGGATCTGGACCGGCCGGGTCTGTCCGATGCGGTAGGCGCGGTCTGCGGCCTGGTCCATCACAGCCGGGTTCCACCACTGGTCGATCTGCAGGACGTGCTCCGCGCGAGTCAGTGTCAGGCCACTGCCGGCCGCACGCAGCGAGAGCAGGAAGACGGGGAACTCACCGTCCTGGAACCGCTGAACGAGCTGATCACGCTGTCCGGTGGGAGTCTTCCCGGTCAGTACCTGGTGAGGGATGCCGCGCCGGTTGAGGTGGCTGGCCAGCAAGTCGAGTACCTGCGTGTACTGGCTGAACACCAGCACGGACTGCCCCTCGGCGAGGATCTGATCCAGGAGGGTGTCCAGGAGGTCGATCTTTCCGGAGCGCCCCGCGATGACCGGATCGGATTCCTTGAGGTACTGGGCCGGGTGGTTGCAGATCTGCCGCAGCGAGGTGAGCAGCTTCAGCACCAGGCCGCGCCTGTTGATGCCGTCAGCTGCCCGGATCTGCTGCAGGGCCTCGCGCGTGACAGCCTCGTACAGGGCGGCCTGCTCGCGGCTGAGCGGCACGAACGCGTCCGTGTCGGTCTTGGGCGGCAGTTCGGGGGCGATGCCGGGGTCGGTCTTCCTGCGGCGCAGGACCAGCGGGGAGATCAGCGCGGCGAGGCGGGCGGCGGCCGCCGTGTCGCGGCCGGCCTCGATCGGGCGGGCGAAGTGCTCGCGGAACGCGGGCCATGAGCCGAGCAGGCCGCTGGTCGCCCAGTCCAGCAGCGCCCACAGGTCCGCGAGGGAGTTCTCCATGGGGGTGCCGGTCAGCGCGACCCTGCTGCGGCTGTCGATCTCCCGCAGCACCCCGGCGGCGCCTGATAGGGCGTTCTTGACCGCCTGGGCCTCATCCGCTGCCAGGAGCGACCACGGGGTGTGGGCGAGGCGGTCGGTGGAGCGGCGCAAGGTGGCGTAGGTGGTCAGGACGATCGCGTCGGTGGGCAGGAGCTCGAGGCTGCGGGCGGGACCGTGGAAGCGGCGGACCGGCACGGTGGGGGCGAAGCGCGCGATCTCCCGCTCCCACGCACCGAGCATGGTGGCCGGACACACCACCAGCGTCGGCCCGGCGGTGGCCGCACTCTCCTGGTTCAGCAGGTGCAGAGCGATCAGCATGAGCGTCTTGCCCAGGCCCATGTCATCCGCCAAGACTCCGCCACCAACCGGTCCGGTGGTCAGATGGTGGAGCCAGGCGAGCCCGCGGCGCTGGTAGTGGCGCAGTTCCGTCTTGAGCCCGGCCGGCGCCGCCACCTCGGTGTCCGCGGCGCCGGTCAGAGAGGTGCGCAGGTCGGCCAGCCAGCCGGTGGGATGGACCTCGACGCGCTCCTCGCCGATCTGTGCGGCGCCGGTCAACGCGCAGACCAGGGCCTCGCCGGCGCTGACCTGCCCGAGGCGGCGTTCGCGGACACGCCGCAGCAGGGCTGCATCGACGCGCACCCAGCGGTTGCGCAGCCGTACGAACGGCCTGCGGGCCTCCGCGAGGACGTCCATCTCGGCGTCCGTCAGATCGTCGTCGTCCACGGCGGCGCGCCACTGGAACTCCAGCAGCTGCTCCGGGCCGAAGAGGCGGTTGGGCGCGACAGCCTCGGGGCGCGGGGCGATGACGGTGCGCCCGGTCAGGGCGCGGACCATGTCGCGGGGCCAGTGGACGGCGCAGTCCGCCCGGGCCAGGCGCGCGACCGCATCGCCGAGCAGCTCGTCGATCTCGGTCTCGTCCAGTTCCAGAGCCCCGCACCGTCCCGGGTCGTCGAGGAGGCGGGCGAGCGGCGGCCAGGTGCGGGCGGCGCGGCGCAGGGCGAGCAGGGACTCCATCTGCCGGGTGGCGTCCGGTGTTCCGGGCGCGGGCACGGCACGCCACAGGGATTCGGCGTCCTCGACCCGGTGCCCGCCGGCGGCGTCGTGGACCTGGACGACCGCGCGGACCGCGGTCTCACTGTCGTCGGCGTCGAGCTCCAGCCGCAACGACAGCCGTACGCCGAGCGCGGCCTGGCCGGCCATGCGGGGGCCGGCCAGCCGCAGGTGCGGTACGTGCCGGGCGGGACGGTCGGCGAACGCGGCCCGGCCGGTGACCACCACCGCGCCGGGGGAGCGGGGCAGGAAGTCAGCCATCGCGTCGAGATACGCGGACAGCAGATGACCGGGGTCGCTCATGGTCGGCCCACGGCCCGGGGAAGAGTGCGAGAGCGCGCGTGCGTGTGCTTCCGGCGGCATGGCCGCCAGCAGTGCGTCGAGCTGGTTCTGCCACGGCTCGGGATCGGTGGTCTTCCACGCGTCGTACCCGCGCGCGGTGAGCGTCGGAGCCAGCCGGCCGTCGGCCACCAGTTGCAGCGCCGTCAGGGCTGCGGCACCCCAGAACCGGCACGCCTCGTGTCCGTGGTCATGGGTTCGGCAGTGCACCAGCAGCGGCCAGGCATCTTCCAGCCCGAGGCTGTAGTACGGGACGCTCCCGGTCTTGGCCTTGCCGCCGGACCAGCGCACAACGGTGGTGCCGTGCTCACTGAGCCGTGCCTGGGGCGGCACGGCGAGCTGGTCGGCCGGGCCCATCGCCGCGGCCGGACGCCAGAACACGAAGCGGCCATCGCGCGGCGGATCCGCGGGTACGAACATCGCCGGGTAGTCCGTGAGCTGATACCGACCCAACGACCCTTTCCCTTCTTCCATGTTGCGCCACCAGCGCCTTTCCCAGCCTGGCAGTACCTGCCGGCACCCCCCGCGCCCCGGCGGCGATTACGTCCGAACGAGTGAATGGTGTGGCCGGAAGGCTATGCGAGCGGGTATCCGGCGCTGCACGACGGTCAACTGCCGAGTTGGGAACGGGCAGAGCGGTATCTCGGGCAAGGGCAGCAACCGGCCAGCGGCGTCTACAGGGTGGTTGACCACCGGCCGCGGGACAGCGTGGTCTGTCCGTCGGGAGTGATTGTGACGCGGGCCCCGGTCACTGGCAGCTCCCCGCCGATGATGAGGCGGTCGAGGATGCCGGTCAGCAGGTCCCACAGGCGGCGGGAGCCGCCTTGGTGGACCGTCGGCAGGTCCCGGGCTTTCGTGGTGCTGGCGCGGGCCCAGGAGCCGTCGGGGTGGGCCATCCACACGGTGCGGCCGCCGTCTTCGTGCTGCTCGGTGCGGTGTTCGATGCCGGGCGCTTCCAGCTCCAGGGTGGCCTGCACGGCCCAGGAGTCCGGGACGTAGGTGAGCGGGTAGCGGCTGACGGATCTCTCCCCGTCCTCGTCCGCGGCCTTCCATACCTCGGCGGCCGCCACGGCGTCGTCGTAGTCGTCGCCGTGGCGGGTGCGCATGAAGGTGGCCTGGTCGGAGGAGATGAAACCGCGGGCGCCGCCGTCCGGCGTCTTGTCGGCGACGAGGATTATCGCGGTGCCAGTGATGGTGGTGACCAGCCGGCCCCCGGGGCGCAGCGCGGTTAGCCACGAAGCGGGCACGGGCCGGACTGAGACGGTGGACACGATGCGGTCGACGTCGGCGGGCAGCGTCTGGGTGATGTCGCAGACGCCGGTGCGCGGGTGCAGGCCGATGCCGGCCAGCCGGTCGGTCGCGACCTCCACGAGGTAGGGGTCGACGTCCACGCTCGTCACGAGCTGGTCGTCGCCCAGGCGTCTGCAGGCGAGGGCGGTGCCGTACCCGGTGCCGGTGGTCACCAGGGTGCGGGAGCCGTCTGCGAGCATCGCGTGCCGGTACATGGTGGCCATCAGGCTGGGCAGGGTCGAGGACGAGGTCGGCCACCTGCCGTACGGCACCACCGTGCCCGGCTGGACCCGGTCGGCGTGATCGGCGCCGATCCGGGTCACGAGCGTCTGGTTGCGGTAGGCAGCCTTGAACCAGGCCGAGGGGTCGGCAGGCCCGTTGCGGGCCACCCGGCCGCCTGTGCCACGCTCCCACCAGTTCGGCACGAACAGGTGCCGGGGAGTGGAGGCGATCGGCTTCCACCACGGTGACTCCGGCCGAAGGTGCCCGTCGGCAAGACGGCGTGCGTGGATCTCCCAGTCCAGGTCCAAGTCCCTGCGCGTCCTTCCGTGTCCGCTCGGTCGAAGGTCAGGAATCGTCGGCCGGCCCGCACGGCCCGGAGTTGTCCGGTCCGCACGCGCTGTCGTCATTCGGCGCGCAGTCGGGAGGGCACAGGGCCGCCCCGGCGCGACGCGGGATGCTCGCGGTCACCTCGGCCCACCGGTCGCTGGCCAGCACCGACGCCAGGCTCGTGTTCTTGACGCTGCCCGCGGTGAGGAATCGCCCCATCTCGCACACCGACACGTTCCCGTTCGGAAGGACGGCCGCCTTCTGGCCCCCGCACCGCCCGCACAGCGACGCGGTGGAGGGGATCGCTGTGCCCGCGGCGTTACCGACGGCCCGCACGTCGCTGACGTGGACCTCGTGGACGCCGAGGGCTTGCATCTCGGCGCGGGCCCGTTCAGCGCGCTCGTGGTCACCCCTGTCGAGGACGGCGACCTTCAGCCTGATGCCGCGCCTGACGGCCTCGGCGATGTTGGCGCGCGTCGCCTTGTGTGAACCGGTCCGGCCGGTGACCGCGTCGTGCTCGGCCGCGAGGCTGCTGTGGTACGTCGTTGCCAGGCGCACGTTGGGGTGCTCGAACAGCCGCCAGTGGTCGCTGCGGATCTGGAGGAGATTGCTGTAGACCCGGACGCGGAGTCCTGCGTCGACGGCCCGCTGCAGCATCCGAGCGAACGCTGGATGGAGGGTGGGTTCGCCTCCGATGAGCTGGATGTCCTTGGCGCCGAGGGTGGCGGCTTCGTCGATGGTCCGGTTCCAGTCCTCCTCGGTCATGCTGCCGTGGTCCCGGGTCGGCCCCGAGCCCGCGTAGCAGAGCGCGGGGCATGTGAGCTGGCAGCGGCCGGTGATCTCCAGCGCCAGGAACCGCAGCGTGGTGGTGGGCGCCTCCGGAGCAATCGTCATGACGCGATCGTAGGCCGCGTGCCGTCAACCCGTCCGCTGTTGACGCTACTTGACTCGGCGGCGCAGCCGGGCTCCTCGGTCGCGGGGCTTGTCCCTGCGCGGGCTCAGCGATGACCAGCTCGTCGCCGGGCCCGCGAGGGCCTCCCCACCCAGGCGTCCCAGCCGGCCTTGGTGGTAAGCCGACGTCCCGCCCCGCGGTCCGCCGGACGATGTTGTTGCCCGCCCGGCGGGAGGGCCCACGGTGAGGAGGCCAGATCGGGCAGCCTGGGGCCAGCACCGGCCTAGTCTCGGCTCGCTGCCCCGATGGACGGGCGCACCGCGATAGGGAGCCGACACCATGACCAACCAGCCGGCCGACGGGACCAGTACGGACCCCACCCGCCTGACGCTGCGCGTCGAGCACACCGCTCCGCTCGTCGACGGTTCCGGGCTGGACCTCTGGCAGGTGCAGATACAGGCTGACGGGGACCCCGTAGGGAGCCTGCGAGCCGTCCGCGGACTGTACGGGGGCGCCCGGCAGGACGAGACCGATGAGTGGGGCGAGACGTGCTCCGTCATGGAAGGCGTGCCCTCCATCGACCTGGCGGCAGCGGCGGAGCAGGACTGGTTCCCCGAGCAGGACGAGCATCTGGCCGAGCTTCGCTCCCGGCTGTCCGCATGGGGAGGATCCTGCGCCGTGGTCGCCGAGCAGCTGCTGAGCGATGAAGCAGTGGGGCTGAGGGAATTCGGATCCCGCAGTGTGCTCGTCTTCGACCAGCTCTCCCTGTCGGCACCCTGGAATGACCCCGTCACCGCTGCTTGCGTGATCTCCTCGGTGACCGGCCGGGCGGCCAGTGGTGATTTCCTGCTGGTCTTCCCCGCAGGGACGGCCACGAGAGGAGCCGATGCCGCCCTCCTGGAAGAGGCAGGACGCCTGCTGTGGGCGGAGCAGTACTCCGACGACCTGTACTGCCTCGACCTCAAGTTCGACCATGGAGAGGGCCTCGCAGAGGCCTGGGAGCTGCTCCTCGCCCGGGTCCCAAGCTGACCCGCTGCGCTCCGCAGGAGCGGTCGCCGCAGGACGTCACCACCATCTGGCGCGCCCGGACGGCGAAACAGAAGTCGCCGGACCGGGCCGAAGACCGGGAGCTCGCCGATCTTGAGAGTGCCCCGGCCCTGGCTCCATCGCCGGCGGCAGGCCTTCGCCACCGCCGCGACACGTGTCGCGCACAAGGATGTCGCTCCCGACGGCAGGGCAATGAAGCCTGCCTACCGAGTTCCTCCCCACGGGCCAAAGCGAGCTGCTGCACTCCTCGTGACTGCGCTGCGTACCGCGATCGCTCGATCGCGGTGGTGCACACACAGCCCCCACCTCGCCCCATGAACCCTCTCCAGACGCCGCAGAGATCGACGTAGCCACCCGAAGGGAAAATGGCCTCCGTGACCGTATCCAGCTCCGATGACGCCAGTAGCTCGTCGCCGGCCAAGGGCGCGCACCCGATTCACTCATGGCAATCCGACGAGATCGACAGCCTCAACAGCCCTGTGGGCGTCGTGGGGACCCTGCTGTCAGCCTTCGTCTTCGCCTGCCTCTTCACGTACACCCTGGCGCACTACCGATCCTGGGAGGGCATGGCAGCGTTCATGTTGTCCGTGCTTCTGGCACTCCTGGGAGCCCTTGCCGTCGTCCCCTACAGCCTGACGAACAGCGCAGGACGGGCGGGACTGGGGCAACGCATCTTCATGTGGGGAGCCGGCGCGGTTCTCGCCGGCCTCCAGCTGTCCGCTGCGGTACTCGATGACGCGACCTTCTCCATGTCGGCGCTGATCGGAGTGGTCGCTGCCCTCACGATCCCCAGCTTCGGGGAAATCCTGGCCATAGGGGCCGCGGCCGAAGAGGCTTACTAGACGCCGTCACCCCAGTACCCTCCGGCCCTGGCCGACTTCGCACAGGAGACACTCGACCTCGGCTGACCTACAACGACAGCGGGGCCGTGCAGGATCACCCTGCCCGGCCCCGCTGCCGTTGCCGGCTGCTCATCGGCGGAAGCGGATACGCGGCCACACGCGAACTCGTGGCCGTCCAGCAGGACGGTCTCCAGCTCTACCGGCCGCGCAGAACGAACGGGGCGGTCTCCATCCACTCCAGCACCATCAGTGGCTGCGACGGCCTGAAACCCGACCCCAGTGGTTGCGATCATCGCAATCTATTGCGATGATCGCAACATGCATCCGATTCTTGAACTCGCCGCCCTGATCCACCCGATGCCCGAACCGGGCACCCCCGACCCGGACGACATCCTTGCCGACGTGCGCGAGGACGTGGACCGCAAGCGCAAGAAGTACGCCGACGACCTCGAAGCCACCGCCTTCGGCACCGACACCGACCCGCTCATCGTGGCCCTCCAGAAGGAGCAGGCGCTCAAGGAAGCGGCAGACCGCCGCATCCGCACCCTCCTGGCCTACGCCCGGGAGTTCCACCCCGCGCGCCGCTACTCCCTCCACGAGCTCGGCGAAGCCTCCGGCTACACCTTCTCCGGCGTACGCACCGCATACGGCGACCCCGAAGTCACCCTCGTACAAGGCCAGATCGGCCGTACCCCACGGCGCGCCGCCGAAGAGCCGGGCCGGGCCTGATGCGCACAAATCCCTGCCCGGCCGCCGCCCGGACGCCCGCGACGCGCGTGGTTCTCGTCGGCCCCGGCAGGCCGGCGGCGGCGTGCGGGGGAGTGTTCTGAATGCCCGCCGCTGTGTGACCGTCAGCGATAGTTGGCGAGGCGAGCACCGCATCTGCGCTGGTCACGGCACTTCTGGTCGGTGGTAGTTGGCGAAGGCGGGTAGCGATAGTTGGCGACTCAGCGCCATCGGAGCGCCTGTCGTCGGCGAATCCCCAGGTCATGACGCCGAATGCCGCGCCTCGCCATCCGGCGCTGACATTCGCCAACTATCGCTGACGGTCACACGCTGGCCCTCTTCGCGTCCTAGGGTGGGGTCATGATTCCTGATTTTGTATCAGATCTGCGGAATGTGGTCGGTCCCGATTTCCTGTTGTGGTTGCCTGGGGTGGTCGGGGTTGTCGTCGACGAGGACCAGCGGGTGCTCCTGCAGCGTCGGTTTGCCGTGGGGCTGTGGACGCCGTTGAGCGGGATCCTGGAGCCCGGCGAAGCGGCGGCCGCCGGGGTGGTGCGGGAGGTGGCGGAGGAGACCGGAGTACAGGTGGTCGTGGAGCGCCTGGTGGCGGTGACGTCTTCCCCGCAGGTGCGGCACGGCAACGGTGACCTGGCACAGTACCTGGAGATCGTGTTTGCCTGCCGCCCGGCAGAGGCGGGTCAGTCGCCCCGGGTCTGTGATGACGAGTCCGTCGAAGTCGCTTGGTTCGCGCTGGACGCCCTGCCGCCGATGACCGAGCGGATGCGGGAACTCATCGCGCTCGTCGAGAAGGACGAGCCGCAGGCCTATTTCGCTGCCCCGTGACCGCGCACCGAACTAGCCCGTCGACACCAGGGAGGCGTCGGGCCGCTCAGGCGGGAACGGCCCCCGTGCGAACAGCGAACTCTCGCAGGCCCTGCACGCGTGCCGGGCCGTAGATCAGGCTCGACGTCAACGCCCGCACCGCCGGCCGACACACCTCCTGGGCCGCCTCCTCCTCGACGCGGCGCAGAGCAGCGAACGCCTGCTGGCCGTTGCCGAGTGCGTGCCACATGCGGGCCGTGTCGGTCCAGGCGCGGGCGCGGCGTTCAGGGCTCGGCATAAGGCCGATGTCCAGGCCCCGCGCGATCTCGACACCTTCGTCAGGGGTGCCGAGGGTGTTGTGGACGCCGATGCGGTAGACGGCGGCCTGAGCCTTGGTGGCCTCGACGGTGAAGAGCCCGCCGGGGGCCTGCGGGCGGCGCTCGACAGTCTCATCGGCCTCGTCGAGCAGAGCGAGCGCGGTGGCCCGGTCCCCGCCGGAGGCTGCCGAGTACGCCGCGGTGAGCAGCAGCGTCGTCCGTACGGCTCCGGTGCGCTCTTCGGCGGGGTCGAGCGCGGAGGCTTCGGTGGTGAGGAAGCGGACCGCGGAGGAGCACCTGCCGGACCGGCGCATGGTGATGGCCAGCACCCTGGCGGCTTCCCCGATGGGGATGGGCATGGCGCTGGCCCGTGCGGCGGCCAGAGCGCGATCGGCAGCGACCCATGCGGCGTCGGAGTGTTGTTTCGCGGCGAGTTCCGAGGCCAGGACGTAGGCGCGGGCGAGGATCGCACTGGCCTGCTGGCGGGCCTGACCCGCGGTCGCGTTCCTGGTCGCTTCGGCGGTGGCCAACAGGCCGGGCAGATAGGTGCCGAGGTCGTTGTAGCGGGCGGTGGTGAACGCCTCGCGCGCGGAGGCAGTCTTGGAGGCCAGCACCCGCAGCGACGCGGGGGCGGCGTTTGGAAGTCGGAACAGCACGTCGTCGAGGTCCGGGACCGCGGCGGCCGAGGCCGCTGCCGTGGCCCCCGTGCCGATGACGGCTGACGCCCCGGCGGCGAGCGCCCCCAGCAGGTTCCTGCGACGCATCGCGTCCTCCTCGTCCGACATCGGTAAGGTCCCCACGCTAGCGATCACCGGGTCCGCAGGAACAGGGAACCCGCTGACCTGCTCAGGCGGGATACGGAGCACCCGGGCTAAGAGCAGGCGGGTTTCGAGGTCCACACGCATCCGATTGCCCTCGATCCGCGAGATCGCCGACGCCGAGTAGCCGACGGCCCGAGCGACATCAACCTGCTTCAGCCGTAAGGCGTGGCGGGCACTGCGGAAAACCGCGCCCAGGTCAGTCGGGTTCGGGCCCATGACTACCTCCTGCGCATCGACGGTGCCGCACGACCGTAGTGCCTGGCGCCGCACGGCAACAGGGCGCGCGGATGCGCCCGGCGTGTGGACGCACACGGTGTGCGGATGGCGCACCCCGTGTGCGAGCAGAGCCGAAACAGCTCCCGGACGGGCACGGCGGGCGGGACGGTTGCGGCAGCAGACAGACGGCGCACAGACCGCCTCGCTGCTCCCAACTCCGCGGAGGCATCCCTTGAACCTCCTGATCACCGGCGGCGTCGGCTTCATCGGCTCGGCCCTTACCCAGGTCATGCGCAACGCAGGGCACACGGTTACCCCGCTCGACAACCTCTCGGTCACCTCTCGTCGTCCGAGCCCGAAGGACCTCCAGATCCGCGATGTCCGGTCGCTGACCGCGCGGGACCTGGACCGTGTGGACACGGTCGTGCACCTGGCCGCGCTCAAGTCCGTCCCGAAGAGCTTCGAGGTCGGAGGGTTCGAGCACAACGTCGCCGTCGACCGGCACATGCTCCACACCTTCACCAACTCGACCGCAAGGCGGCTGCTGCTGGCCTCCTCGTGCGAGGTCTACGGCGAGCAGGCCGGCCCGCTCGCCGAGAGCGCGCCGTACGCCCCCCGGTCCCCGTACGCGGCGGGCAAGGTGGCCACCGAGATGCTGGCCGACATCTACCGGCCCCGCTTGGAGGACGGCCGCCAGCTCGGCATCGTTCGGTTCTTCAACACCTTCGGCCCCCAGGAAGACCCTGACGCCGTCGTCCCCGCCTTTCTCGACGCCGTCGCCGAGGACCGTCCGCTGACAATCGACGGTGACGGCACGCAGGCCCGGGACCTGACCTACATCGACGACGCGGTCACCATGCTCACCCGCATCCTGGACACCCCCGAGCTCCTGCCCGTCGTCAACTGCGGCTCCGGCCACGCGGTTTCCATCCTCGACCTTGCCCACGCGGTCATCCGCGCAGCTGGTCGCGGCACCATCTCCCACACCGCCGCCCGCATCAACGAGATCGACTCGTTCACCGCCGACCTGAGCCTGTTCACCCGCACCTACGGGTCCGTCGACCGCATGCCCCTCGACGAGGCCCTGGCCATCAGCGTCCAGACCCGCGCACGCACCCTGACGGCGGCCGCACCCGGCCGATGAGCGCCACGAACTAGTCCGTGCTGCTCGCGGTCCCGGCCAGTCGGAGCGCCGGGACCGCGAGCCCCCTCCATCGCGCCCCACACCACCGGGGAGGTACCCGTGAACGATCAGACCGCCATGCCGCCACTCACCGACACCCGCGCCATCCGCGTCACCGGCGGCCACCGCCTGGAGGGCACGGCCTCGGTGCAGGGCAGCAAGAACGTCGCCCTCCACCTATACGCCGCCGCCCAGGTCGCCGACGAGCCGCTGGCCCTGACCGGTATTCCGCACATCCTGGACACCCAGGTCTGCGCGGAGATCCTCACCCGCACCGGCACCAGGGCCCGGATCGTCGGCGACCGATTCGAGACCGCCCCGGCCGCCGCCTGGTATCCCGTCATCCCGGACGAGCTGGGCCGGCGTATCCGCACGACCGCCGTCATGGCTGCCGGCCTGCTCGCCCGAGCTGGCCGGGTGCGCTTCCCGCTGCCGGGCGGTGACGCCTTCTGCCACCGCCTCATCGACCGGCACCTGGCCGCCATGGAGGCTGCCGGTGCCACCCTCGACGTCACCGGCACCCACGTCGAGGCCCGCCTGCCCGACCAGGGCCCAGCGTCGTTCACCACCGACGCGATGACCCACAAGTGGGGACCGAGCCTGGGGGCCACGGTCACCGCGATGCTGCTGGCCGCCCGCGCCTGCGGCACCTCCACCCTCCTCAACCCCAACGCCGAACCGGAGGTACTGGCGACCGCCGCGCTGCTTGAGGAAGGCGGGGTCGGCATCGAGTGGGAGGGCACCACCGCCCTCCACATCACCGGAACCGACCGCATCACCGGCGGAACCGTCCACGTTCCGCCGGACCGACTGGAGGCCGCCACGCTCGCCCTGGCCGCCGCTATCACCGGCGGAACCGTCCACCTCGACAACATCCCCGTCACCACGTTCCCCGCAGCCCTGGTGTCCATGCTCGCCGAGGCCGGAGTCGAGCTGGTCCCGGCGCACGGCGGCACCCTCGCCGGTTGCCCCGCTGGCCCCCAGCCCGTGCAGATGGCCACTGGCTCCGCCACCTGTACCGACGTCCAGCCCCAGCTGACCGCATTCCTCACCCAGGCCCCGGGGATCTCCCGCATCGAGGAGCGGATCTACACCGCACGGGCCACCCACGTCGCCCCCCTGCGCGCCTTCGGCGCCGACGTCACCGCCGACGGCCCGACCATCACCGTGCACGGACCGTCCCCCCTCACCGCGGCCCGCGTGGCTGGCCAGGACATCCGGGCCGCCGCCGCCCTCGTGATCGCAGCACTCGCGGCCGAAGGCACCTCGACCATCCAAGGCAAGTACCACCTGCACCGCGGCTACGGCAACCTGCTGCCCAAGCTCACGGCGCTAGGAGCCAAGTTGGAGGTCGTACAGGAGTAGGTGTCCGAGGCCCCCGCGGGGTTCCCTGGCGTAAGGCGGCAACCGGGCTTCAGCCGCCCTGGCTCTCCATGATCAGAGCAGTGACGTCGGTGTACTCCGGTGGCAGGTGACCGCCGTCAGCGGCGGGCCTCTGCAGCCGCCTTGCGCTTGGCCTCGACCTCGGGCGGAAGCGGGAGAACCGGCACGGCGGCCGGGTTGGTCGGCCCCTCGTCATGAACGCCATCGGGTCCGGCGACGGCCGACCAACGGCTGACCTCCCGGGCCTGATGCGCGGAGACCTCCCACAGCGAGTGGCCCACCCCCATCGTGTCCGCACCGCCCATGTCGAACCAGTTGATCCGCATGTACCCGCCGTACAGGGCCAGCGAGCGCTGTCGACATCCACTCCACCGCCCGCGGGTCGACGTCGGCGGCCCACCCGTCGCAGTGCGGATGCGTCTTGTACTAGAAGTAGCCGAAGCCCTCCTGCCGGGCGAAGTCGGGCAGAGGACCGGACGCCGGCACACGGCCGCTGCCGTCGCTCGTGAGGTACATCTCTCGCGCCGCGCACCCGGGATCGTCGCAGGACACCTCACTGTCCGACAGCCGCAGCCACAGCGCCACTGTCACGTTCTGCCCGTTCTCGGTGGGCGCCGACCACAGTCGCTGACGACACTGCGACGCCTCGTGATCGCGGAACCGCCAACTCTCGGGGAGGTCATGCGACAGGCGATGCAGGTAGTGGCCGACCAGGCGCCATGCCTCCTCGGCTGACGGAGTGATCGCGTGGGCGGTCTCGATGGTCATGCGCGGATTCTAGAGTCCGTGGAGGGGCCCTCGACGGCGTACGCCGAGACAGGGCAGACCCCTGCACCGTGGATTCAGCGAAGCACGGCGTAGCGGGAAGGCGGATCTGCCAGCATGAAACGGTGACACGAATGAAGCCCCACCAGCTGCTCGACGGCGTGCAGATCGGACTGCGGTTCGAGGAAGGGCGAGCGGCACAGTGGATGCCGCTGAGAGACGTCGACGTCCACGAGCTGGCCCGCGCAGAACCATGGCGACGCCACCTCACCCACCGCGGCGAGCAACTTCATCTCGGGCAGTACGCCGCGATCAGCACCGGCCAGGGGCCGGTAGCCAAGGACGGCATCTGGGAATGCATGGAGCTGGCGGACTTCGACCCCACGGTGCGGTCCATGATCGGCCAGCCCTTCAAACTCCGCGCCGAGGAAGGCCCCGGGAAAGCCGGCTACATCCCCGACCTGATGCTGATCGGTAACGACGGCAAGGTCACCATCGTCGACAGCTCCCCGACGGCCGGTGAGCTATGTCCCTCGGAGCGGGTGCTGGACTGGGCCGAGGAAGTCATCCGCGCCCGGGGCTGGACCTACGAATGGTGGACGGGCCCCAAGGACGCACAGCACTACACCAACATCAAAGCCCTGCGCGGCTTCTGCCGACCCATGCACCAGACCCAGCAGGCACTGATCGAACCCATCCTCGCCCTGTGTGCCGACACCGAACTCCCCATCGCCGCAGTGGAGGAGAACCTCGCAAGCGAGAGGATGCCCAAGCCCATGGTGCGGGGAGTGATCCAGCACCTGCTGTGGTGGGGCGACCTGACAACCGACCTGTACCGCCCGATCACCACAGGCACCCGAGTATGTACCGACGCGGTGGCCCGCAGGCCCGCACCGGAGCAGTGGGATGTCGGGACCCGCCTGATCCTCGGGCACGACCGCGGGACCGTCGTGCACCGCAGCGGCGACCAGCTCGCCGTCGACCTGGACCCCTCCCTGTTCGGGCAAGGCGAACGCGACTTCAGCCGCCAGGACCTCACCGAGCAGGCCACCGCCCTCCCCACCGCCTACCAGCACCCGCTCTTCCCGACCCAGCCCTTCACCGTGCCCCGCTGACCGACATCCCCCAGCCGCGCGCCACCGGCCAGTACGGAATCCCGACTCACGCCCCACGTTGCTCGAGCTCGGCCGTCGCCCAAGGGCAGCCGATCGCCTACTCCTCCTGGTTTCCGTCGCTGCGGCCCCGGCCACGGCCGATATCAGACACAGGCCAAGGTGGTGACGGGGTTTACGGAGGGCAGGCCGCTCGATGGGGTGGGGGTGGTTGCATTCCCGGCCGCCCCGTCTCTTCCCACCGCTACGCTCGGTGGGCGCGGGGCGCGGCCTCTTGCGGCCCGTGGTGAGGAGCAGGGGAGGCTGCAGTCCGTGGGATCCGTTCCGTCAGCCATGACGATGTCCGACGGTGGTCCGGCCGCGATGACGGTGGCGCGGATGGCCGCGCTGGCCGAGTGCGCCGCGGTGTTCATCCCGTCGGATCCTCCGAGAGAGGGGCGTGTGGCGTTCTGGCGCCGGGACGCAGCGGCTCCGCCAGGGGCCGGGGAGTGTCTGAGCGTGGTGCGCCCGCACGGCACCTCGGTACGCCGGCGGGAGGTGGCCGCCGCGGTGATGCCGGTGGCCGAGGCGCTGGCGGTTCTCACCCAGGCGCGCCGGATGCCGGGCGCGGATCCGGCGGCCGCGTTCTGGGGCGCGGCCACCGTACTCGCCCTGCAGCTGCTGGCCCGGGGCCGGCTCCTGCCCGGTGTGAGCCCCGCCGGGTTCGACGCGTGGCGGATCGGCCCGTACGACGGCGAGGACATGGTGCGGGTCAGGGAGCTTGCGGCCGCGATGCCCCCCGAGGCCCGGGCGGTGCCCGCCGAGGACGAGGCGGCGCTGCAGCTGCCGGCGGCCGAGCCTCTGCTGCGGGGATTTCTGGACACGGTCGCCGATGTGCTGGCCCGCACTCCGGCGGGCGCGCTGGCCGCAGGCGGTGAGGCCTGGACCGCGACCGCCCCGCAGAAGGTGCCGCACCAGCGCGAGTGGGCGGCCGGTGTCGCAGCCGGCCTCGACTCGGGGACCGCGGTCTCCCTGCGGATCGAACTGCCCGGCCCGGGCGACGGGAGCTACCCCTGGGACGGTGAGGACGACGGCGCGCAGGACGAGGTGCTGGCCGTCGTCCAGCTGCACCACCTTGCCGAGGCCGTGGTCGCCGACACCCGCGAAGTCTGGGCCGGCAAGTCGGACGCGGCCGCGCTGTTCGGTCCTTCGGACCGCGCGGAGGCGCTCCTGGCCCTGGGACGGGCCGCCCACGCCTGGCCGCCGCTGACGCGTCTCCTGGAAATGCGCGTACCGGCCGAACTCACCCTGTCCGACGCGGAGGTGTCCGACCTCCTCGGCGACGGCGCCGCCGCTCTGGCGGCAGCGGGCGTTCAGGTCCACTGGCCCAAGGAACTGGCCCGCCAGCTGCTGGCCCGCGCCGTCCTCGAACCGGCCGAAAAGACCGCATCCGACCTGCCGTCCCTGCTGTCGGCCGACGCCCTGCTCTCCTTCCGCTGGCAGATCACCCTCGGCGGCCGCGAACTCGACCCGGCCGAGCTGGAGCGCCTCGCCGAGGCGAAACGGCCCCTGGTGCGGCTACGCGACCAGTGGGTGCTCATCGACCCCGCCGTCCTGGCCCGCGCCCAGGACCGCAAGGCCCGCGACCTCACCCCCGTGGAGGCGCTGGGCACCGTCCTGGCCGGGAGCGCGGACATCGACGGCGAGCGGGTGGAGGTCACCGCGGGAGGCTGGCTGGCGGAGCTGAAGGAGCGCCTCGCCGACCCCGAGGCAGCAGCCCGCCGGACGCCGGTGCCGCAGCCCGCCGCTCTGGAAGCCACCTTGCGCGACTACCAGCTGCGGGGCCTGACCTGGCTGCACCAGATGACCTCACTCGGCCTCGGGGGCTGCCTCGCCGACGACATGGGCCTCGGCAAGACGATCACCCTCATCGCCCTGCACCTGCACCGCATCCAGGACCCGGCGACCGCCGGGCCGACCCTGGTGGTTTGTCCGACATCGCTGATGGGCAACTGGGCTCGCGAGATCGAACGGTTCGCACCCGGAACCCCTGTGCGCCGCTACCACGGCACCAAGCGCTCCCTGAACGGCGCCGACGAGGGCTTCGTGCTGACCACCTACGCCACCATGCGCCTGCGCGCGACAGAACTCGCCCAACCCCTCTGGGGGATGGTGGTGGCGGATGAGGCGCAGCATGTGAAGAACCCGTTCTCGGCGACCGCGAAGGCGCTGCGCACGCTGCGGACCCGTGCCAAGGTCGCACTCACCGGCACCCCGGTAGAGAACAATCTCTCCGAGCTCTGGGCCCTGCTCGACTGGACCACACCCGGGCTGCTGGGCCCCTTGAAGACGTTCCGTGACCAGTACGCCCGCGGTGCCGAGAGCGGCGAGGACCCCGAAGCCGCCGGCCGCCTGGCCGCGCTCGTCGCCCCGTTCCTGCTGCGCCGCAAGAAGTCCGACCCGGGGATCGCGCCCGAACTGCCGGCCAAGACCGAGACCGACCACCCGGTCACCCTCACCAAGGAGCAGGTAGCCCTCTACGAGGCGGTGGTCCGCGAGACGATGGCCGCCATCCGCGAGAGCGACGGCATCGCCCGCCGGGGCCTGGTCCTCAAACTCCTGGCCGCGCTGAAGCAGATCTCCAACCACCCCGCACAATTCCGGAAGGAAGAAGCCTCCGAGGCGAAGACCGCCGGCCGGTCCGGGAAGCTGGAACTCCTCGACGAACTGCTGGACACCATCCTCGCCGAGGACAACGCCGTCCTGATCTTCAGCCAGTACGTGACCATGGGCCACCTCATCCACGACCACCTGTCCCGCCGGGGCATCCGGGCCCAGTTCCTCCACGGCGCCACCCCCGTGGCCCGCCGCGAGGACATGGTGCGCGCCTTCCAGGCCGGCGAGGTCCCGGTGTTCCTGCTCTCCCTCAAGGCCGCCGGTACCGGCCTCAACCTCACCCGGGCCGGCCATGTCATCCACTACGACCGCTGGTGGAATCCGGCCGTCGAGGAACAGGCCACCGATCGTGCCTACCGCATCGGCCAGACCCAGCCCGTCCAGGTCCACCGCCTGATCGCCGAGGGCACCGTCGAGGACCGCATCGCCGAACTCCTCGAAACCAAGAGGGCTCTGGCGGACGCGGTGCTGGGCGGCGGGGAGAGCGCGTTCACCGAACTGAGCGATGCCGAACTCGCCGACTTCGTCCAGCTGAAGAAGGCAGGCCGATGACCCCCACACCAGCCCCCGACGACCGGCAACGGGACTTCCCGCCCCTGCCCACCGCCCGCGGCCGCCGCTCCTTCGCCGCCACCTGGTGGGGCAACGCCTGGGTCGAAGCCCTGGAAGGCCCGACCTGCTCCGCGACCGGCCGCCTCGCCCGCGGCCGGACCTACGCCCGCGGCGGAAACGTCGGCCAGATCACCGTCACCCCCGGCCGCGCCACCGCCCACGTACAGGGCAGCCAACCCCGCCCCTACCGCACCTCCATGGACATCCCCACTCTCACCCGCGACGCCTGGGACGTCCTCCTTGACGCGGCCGCAGCCCAAGCCGGCCACATCGCCGCCCTCCTCGACCGCGACATGCCCACCACCCTCGCCGACACCGCCGCCCAAGCCGGAGTGCACCTCCTGCCCCGGCCCTACGAACTGACCCCCCGCTGCTCCTGCCCCGACTGGGGCGACCCGTGCAAGCACGCCGCCGCCCTCTACTACCAGGTCGCCCGCCTCCTCGACCACGATCCCTTCGTCCTGCTCCTCCTGCGCGGACGCGGCGAGAGCGAACTCATGGCGGACGTCCACCGGCGCAACGCCGTTCACACCACGACCGCTCAGCCACCGCCCGGTGTGCCCGCCCGGGACGTTTTCGCAGCCGCCCGTGCCGGGCTCCCACCGCTGCCCGCACCACCACCCCCCGTCGACCACCCCGGCCCGGTACCCGAACTGACCTCCGCAAGCGCCCCTGCACCCGGACTCGATCCCGCCGCCCTGCGGTTCCTGGCCGCCGACACCGCTACCCGCGCCACCCAGATGCTGAACCAGGCCCTCGCACCCTCTCCCGGGCATCTGCAGGACCTCACCCCCGCCACCCTCAGCACCGAAGACGACCTCGTACGCCTCGCCGCCGCCGGACCCTCCGCCGAGATCTTCACGCGGCTGTGCTGGAGCGCGCACCGCACCCCGGCCTCTCTCACGCGGGCCGCCCGCGCCTGGCAATACGGCGGGGCTGCGGCCATGGAAATCCTCGACACGGCGTGGGACCCGGACCCGTCATACCTCCGCGCCGTACGCGAGGAGATCAAACGGTCCTGGGACGGAGAACGGGCCCCGGCGATTCGCATCACGGGGAACTGGCTCACGGTGAGCGGGCACGACGCCCAACTGCGCCTGGGCACCGGAGGACGCCTCTGGTACCCCTACCGCAAGAAGTACGCCACGTGGTGGCCGGCCGGGTTCCCAGACCGGGACGTCACGGCTGTGCTGAGCGCCCTGCTCGAACCGAGGGCCGAGTAGCTGGCGCACCACGGGCCAAGTACTCCAGATTGCGCTGAGTGCAACAAGGAGGCTTGCACTCAGCGCAACTCCAGCGCACCCAGCTCGCTTGCACTGAGTGCAACGCCCGGAGGGGCTCTATACCGCGCGGCGCTCCAGCTCGGCGCCCGCCCACGGCAGCCCATGGTCGGCGTACTGGCGAAGCACAGCCTCACTCAGCCCTTCCCGCCGCTCACGCGCCTTGTTCAAGCGCGCCAGCAGCCGCACTTCCACACCCTGGACCGTCACCGACCAGCCCGCCTCGACAGCATGCCGACCCCGCCCGTCGACCAACGGCCCGACCTCCTCGACATACCGCCGCGCAGCCTCCACGACCGCCTGCGCCCGATCTCCGCGCGTCCGCCGCTCCGAGGCTGCCCCCACGGGCTTCACGGGCATCACCACGCCCCGCACGGCCAGCATCCGGAGCTGCTGTTCATCCAGCTGCGCCCCACGCCGCAGCTGGTCACCCAGCCACGCCCCGAGATCCTCACCGCCGTATGGACGGCTACCCGCCACCAGCTCCTCGACCGACCCGCCATCGGCGACGTACCGGTCCAGCAGCACCAGGTGCCGCTGCCACGCCACGTCCCACGGCCCCTCGACCCGCCACGGCACCCCCAGCGCGTCCAACTCCCCCTCGCGGCCCGTCCCAGGCCGCCGAGCCTCGGTCATCAGCCGGCCGACGGCCACCTCCTGCCCGTCCACCTCGAACGTCTCGGCCTGCCGGGGCAACAGGTGCCCGCGTGCCCGGGCGTAGGCGACCAGACCAGCCCAGTTGACCTCCCGCGCGCTGCGCCGCGGCTCCCACTCGACGCCCAGCTTCTCCAGCCGTCCCAGGATGGCCTGTTCCAGCGAGCCCGCTCGCCGGGCACTGCGCCAGGTGTCCAGCTGCACGCCCAGCTCGACGGTGCCCTCAAGGTGCCGCCGGGGAACATTCAGGTGGCCTTCCCGCCCGTGGAAGCGCTCGGCAGCCTCCAGGGCGAAGGCGACGTCGTAGAAGTGCGAGGCCTCCACACGCAGCCGCACCAGCCGGGCCAGGTCCTTCGCCTCATGGCCCTCGAGCATGAACTGCACCAAGTCCAGCTTGGTCTCCTTCGCCGGCTGCCGGTCCTTCCCGTTCCCGGAGGCCTTCGCGGCGGCCAGGACGACATCCTCGTCCGCTCCACCGGCCGCGAGATCCTGCACCAGCTCGTCGCTGTGCGAGCGCAGCGCCCTGAGTAGCTTGACCAACGGGTCCCAGGCCTGCCCCAGCACGCTCTCCCGGTCGCCCGCCGCCTGGTACACGATCGGCACGATGATGGTCGCGACCTTCTCCGGCCGGCGCCCCTCGGCCGCTGCCTGCCGCCGCTCGGCCGCCGGGATCCGCAGGCACCGCCCCACCGCCTGGATCGACGGGATCGGCGACCGCGGATCGACCAAGGCGATCGCGTCCACCTCCGGCACGTCCATCCCCTCGCCCAGCAGCCGAACCGACGGCACCACGGCCAGGTCAACCGGCACGCCCGCGTCATCAACGGCCTTGGTCAGCCGCACCCACAACGCATCGTCCCGCTCCACCAGGGGAGAGTCCTGCGTCAGCGCCCGCGCCCACACCCGACCCGGAACCGCTTCACCCGCGGCCCGCAGCCGCCCGGCCTGGGCCGCCAGCGACCCCGCGAAGGCGCGCGCCTCCGGCACGAAGTGGTGGTACGTCAGCACCCGCCGCAGCCCGTACTCCTGGGCCGCCTGGAGAACCGCCGTCTGCTGCGCCGCGAGGTACAGACCGCGCGCCCGGGCGGACGTACGGCCCTCGGCGACGACCGCAGCCATGTACTCCGGGTCATCGACCTGGGCCACCACGATGCGCAGCCCGGCCACCAAGTCGAGATCCTGGGCCTCCAGCAGCGACACCTCGTGCACCACCCGCCCGAAGAGCTCAGGGTTGTCCATGCTGGCCAGGGGCTCGCCCGGGGCCACAACCGCGCCCTCGGTTACGCCATCCTCGAAGCCACCCGCGTCCAACTCCTCCTGCTGGTCCGGCTCCTCCTCCTGAACGCGATCACCCAGGGCACCGGACCCCAGCTCGGCGAGACTGCCCGCGCCGTACGGCCGCATCGAGTACACCCGAGGCGTCGCCGTCATCGTCAGCCGCCGGCGCGCCGGAATCCGCTCCTGGTCCAACACCATGCTCCAGCGATCCGAACCCGCGAGGTGGTGCGCCTCGTCCGCCACGATCAGCTCCCAGGGCGGCAAGGCGGGCACGCGGGCCAGCCGGAGAGCGTGAGCCTGCGCGATCCGGGGCACCGACGCGTACGTGGCGAACACGACCCCCGACCGGTGTCCCTGGATTTGCATCTGGTGCCACCAGAACGCGAGGGGTACGGGGCGCGTTGTCGCCCTTGCCCCGTACCGCGCGAGCACCGGATCGCCGGAGCTCAGGGAGCACACAGCCGCGATCGGGCCCCGCACGCCACCGTCGTCGACGAACGCCTGCAGGTTCTGCTTCAGCAGCCCCAGGGTCGGCTCCGCCACGAGTACCAGGCCCGTGCCACCCACCCGGCGGGCCGCCTCCGCCGCCAGACGGGTTTTCCCGGCCCCGCAGGACCACCGGATCTGAGCCCGACGGCACTCAGCAGGATCGTCCCTGGGCGACGCCTCCCACTCCCTCAGGAGTGCATCGATGCCGACCCGCTGATGCTGCTTCAACTCCTGCATCCGCCTGCTCTCCGCTCACTGTCCGACTTCCGGCACCACCCCAGCCAGCCCAGCAAGAAACATGCCTCACATTTTGGGGTTCCTAGATACCTGGTGCGTTCACCCGATAGTATCGAGAGATACCGCTCTGGCCGGGTACTTCCCAACGGCACGTCCACCCGTAAGGGTTGACCTACCGACAGGCGGCATCCATCCGACCGGTGTTGAGGCCGCGTAGCGGACTCAACACCCCCGATTCGAACAGGAGTCGAGCCCGAGCAAATCCCCTAATTTGAAGGGAAACTAGACAATCGAGCCCAGCCCCCGACCCCGTAGCCAGCCGTCTTTAGCCGGCACCACCGAGGAGCGGCAGAGACCGATATCAGCGCCACCAACTCCCGACCGACCGTCGGCTGTTGCCAGTCTGAGCCGCGTAGCGGATCAGAGTTGTGTCGCCGTCGGCGACCAAAGCCCCGCCACGTAGTGGCGGCGCGTCGTGTCTGCGGAGCAGACC
>NZ_JBHXNP010000036.1:0-74452 GCF_042719495.1 Streptomyces sp. NPDC058525 | reverse complement strand
CGGAGGGGCGCCCGAGTACTGGACGTACTTGGGCGCCCCGACAACGCGGCGAGGCGCGGTGCCTGGGGGCACCTCCCAGCGGTAGCTGGGGGAGCAAGATCCGAAAGAGACGGCCTAGGCGCGCACGGACGGCGCGGCCGCCGCACCGGGGCACGGGGCCGTCCGCCCGCACCGGAACCCCCGCCCCCTACATGGCCGTTCCCGAGGCCAAGGCGCTGCTGACCGACCGGGGCGAGCTCGGCCGGTACGTCACGCCCGAGCCCGTCGCGGCCACCCGCACGCACGCGCGGCCAGGTTGCGAGCCACCGGGCATCCCCGCCGGACGGACGGACGCGACTGAGGCGCATATCTCCCCACCCAGCACATTATTAGGTTAGGCTTACCTAATAGTGGGGGTGTGGGGATGCAGGACAAAGCACGGCACCGAGCACAGCATGACGCGTGGGCCGATGAGGTACTGGCCTGGATGAGCTCCCAGGAGGAGGTCGGCCAGGCCTTGCGCGAAGCGCTGCGCCGCTCGCCCAGCCAGCGCGAGGAGACGCTCGCCCGGATGGCGGACGCCCTCCGCGGGGCGGCCCAGGGACTGACCATCCCCGGGTGCGCGGCCGCGGCGGGCGTCCCCGAGCGCACCTTGCGCGAATGGCTCGATATCGACGCCAGCTTCGCGGGCGCCCTCCGCGCCGCGCACGCGCTGGCCGAGGCGCACGGCCTCAGACCGGGGGCGGCGCCCACCCCCGCCGCACTGCACCTCATCCTGAACGCGATCCGCAAGGGCGCCACCGGGCCGGCGGCGGCGAGCCTCGTCGGGATCTCCATCCGCGGGTTCAACCGCCTGCGCACCGAGGCGCCGCCCGTGGCGGCCCTGATCGCGGCGGCCCAGCGGGCCCGTACGGCCAAGGCGAGCGCGGGCCGACGGCGCAGACGCCCCAGCGCCACGGCCCGCCGCACCGAGTACCGGATCGTACAGCTCGACGATCCCATCCTGTCCCCGTGCAGCCAACCGGACGATTCCGCAGGCGGGTTGGGCGAAAACCGCGCACGACGCGACTGAGCAGGCGATCATCGTGAAGGACGGATCGGACGGCACGCTCCACGCCCCCGAACGGACTACTTAGGTTAGGCTAAGCTAAGTAGTACTTGAGGGGGTGGAGCATCCTCCGGCCCTCGTCGTGCTTCGCGCGCCCGTTCACCACCGGTGCCCTTCGAAGCGCCGGTACCGAGGAGATCCAGCCGTGGGCCCTGCGACCATCGACCCCTACCCCATGCCGACCCAGAACACCGTGCCGCGGTCCGTGGCGCCCTGGTCCGTCGACCCCGACCGGGCCGCCCTGCTCATCCACGACATGCAGAACCACCTGCTCCACCCCTTCCCCCGCGGCCTCCCGCCCCTCGTGGACCTGATCGGCAACATCTCCGCACTGCGCCGCGCCGCACGACGGCTCGACCTCCCGGTGGTCTTCAGTACGGAACCGCCCGCCGAACGCCCCGAACAGCGGGGCCTCGCCGCCGAGATGGACACCGGGCGGACCGGACCGGACCGCGACGTGTCGATCACCGGGGAGCTGACCCCCCGCCGCGGCGAGCACGTCATCACCAACGTGCGGCACAACGCCTTCCTGCGCAGCCACCTGGAGCGCATCCTGCGCACCACCGGCCGCGACCAGCTGATCCTGTGCGGGGTGTTCGCCCACTCGGGCGTCCTGCTCACCGCCGCGGACGCCTTCATGAACGACATCCAGCCATTCGTGGTCGCCGACGCGGTGGCCGACACCTCCGCGGAAGAGCACGCGCTCGCCCTTCGCTGGACGGCCGCCCGCGGTGCCGTCGTACGCACCACCGCGGCCCTCATCGACGAACTGGAAGCCTGATGACAACAGCCCTGCCGTGGCTGGAGCGGTTCCAAGGCCGCACCGTCGTGGTCAAGTTCGGCGGCAACGCCATGGTGAACGAAGAACTCAAAGCGGCCTTCGCCCAGGACGTGGTCTCCCTGCTGCGCGCGGGCCTCCGGCCGGTGGTCGTGCACGGCGGCGGCCCCCAGATCAGCGCGATGCTCGAACGGCTCGCCCTGGAGGTCCGGTTCGCCGCAGGACTGCGGGTGACCACCCCCGAGGTGATGCAGATCGTCCGGATGGTGCTGGCCGGCCAGGTCCAGCGGGACATCGTCGGACTCATCAACCACCACGGCGCCTTCGCCGTGGGAATGACCGGCGAGGACGCGCGCACCCTGTCCGCCGTCCGGCGGCCGGCCCTGGTGGACGGTACGGAGGTGGACATCGGCCTGGTCGGCGACATCGTCCACGTCGATCCCGGCACCCTGCGGGGCCTGCTGGACCGGGGGCGCGTCCCGGTGGTCTCCCCCATCGCCCGGGGAGCGGACGACGGGAACGTCTACAACATCAACGCGGACCTCGCCGCAGCCGCCCTCGCCGAGGCGCTGGACGCGGAGAAACTCGTGATGCTCACCGACGTCGCGGGCGTCTACGCGGACTGGCCGCACAGCACCCGGATCATCGACCGGCTCACCGCCCGCGAGCTGGAGAAACTGATGCCCTCGATGGCGGGCGGCATGGCACCCAAAATGGAGGGCTGCCTGCGTGCGGTGCGCTCCGGGGTCCGGATGGCGCACGTACTGGACGGCAGGGTTCCGCACGCCCTGGTACGGGACGTCTTCGCCGACGCGCGCACCGGCACCACGGTGGTGCCGGACGGCCCGCCGGGGCCGGGACTCCTCCCGCGCTGAACCCCGCGTGCCCAACCTCCATGGCAGTGCCCCGGATTGATCTCACGTCAGACCGGCCCGGGTCCAACTTGACAGTCTCCGAACTGTCGGAGATGTTAGGCCAGCCTTACCTAACCAAAAGAGGTAGGACTGAGGAAGGATGGGCATGTCCGCACCGCACGCGAGCTCCACACCCGGGGACGCTCTCCCGGACAGCAGGGACCTGGTGGGCATCGGCTTCGGGCCGGCCAACCTCGCCCTGGCGATAGCGATCCGGGAGCACAACGGCCGACGAGCCTCCGGCGAGGAGATCCGGGCCTCCTTCATCGAGCGCCAGGAGGACTTCGGCTGGCACCAGGGCATGCTCCTCGAAGGGGCCACCATGCAGGTGTCCTTCCTGAAGGACCTGGTCACGATGCGCAATCCCGGAAGCCCCTTCAGCTTCCTGCACTACCTGCAGGAGCGGGACCGGCTGGCCGATTTCATCAACCAGAAGACCTTTTTCCCCACCCGCCTCGAGTTCCACGACTACTTCCGCTGGTGCGCCGCCTCCTTCACCGGGCAGGTCGACTACGGCACCGAGGCCGTCGAGGTGCGGCCGGCCGGCTCCAGGGACGACGCGGACCACCTGGACGTCATCACCCGGCCCACGTCCGGGACCGGGCCGCGGCGCGTCACCCGCACCCGCAACCTCGTCCTCGGGACCGGGCTGCGCCCGCACGTCCCGGACGGGATCAGCACCGGCCCGCGCATCTGGCACAACCGCGACCTGCTGCACCGCGCCCCGGGGCTGACCGTCCGCCCGCACCGGCGCTTCGTCGTCGTCGGGGCCGGGCAGTCGGCCGCGGAGACCGCCGACCACCTGCACCGCACCTTCCCGGACGCCGAGGTCTGCGCAGTGTTCACCCGGTACGGGTACAGCCCCGCCGACGACTCCCCGTTCGCCAACCGGATCTTCGACCCGGCCGCCGTGGACGAGTTCTACCAGGCTCCGGAGGAGGTCAAGCAGCAGCTGATCGGCTACCACTCCAACACCAACTACGCGGTGGTGGACGGCGATCTGATCGAGCACCTGTACCGGACCGTCTACCAGGAGAAGGTCGCGGGCACCGAGCGGCTGCGCGTGCTGAACACCACCGCCCTGACCTCCGTGGAGGAACTTCCCGACGGGGCACGGGCCGTGGTGCGCTCCCTCACCACGGGAGAGACGCTCACCCTCGACTGCGACGCGATCGTGCTGGCCACCGGCTACCGCCCCACCGACCCGGCGGAGCTGCTCGGCGACCTGGCCGGCGAGTGCCTCACGGACGGGCAGGGGCGGCTGCGCGTCGGCCGCGACCACCGGGTGGAGACCACCGGCCGCATCCGGGCCGGCATCTACGTCCAGGGCGCCGCCGCCGAGCACACCCACGGCATCACCGCCTCCCTGCTGTCCACGCTGGCCGTGCGCTCCGGGGAGATCTGCGACTCCCTGCTGCTGCGCGTCGCCGAGCGCGAGGTGCAGAGCACCCTGGCGGCCGAGGCGGCGGCCGCCGCGGACGGCGTCCCCGCCCACCGCTGACCCCCTCCGCCCCGCTCCACCCCACCCCCGCACCGACCGGCCCGGTCACCACCCGAGGAGAGACTCCATGGCCACCACCAACCCCTTCGAGGACGACGACGCCCGCTACTTCGTCCTCGTGAACTCCGAGAACCAGCACTCGCTCTGGCCCGCCTTCGCGGAGATCCCCGCGGGCTGGACCGTGGTGCACGGCGAGGACAGCCGGCAGGGCTGCGCCGCGTACACGGACACCCACTGGACCGACATGCGGCCCGCCGGCCTCGCCGCCAGGGGCTGATCGACGACACCCGGCGGTACACGCGGGGCCGGGCCGGAGCATCAGCTCCGGCCCGGCCCCGGTCGTGTGCGGACCGTACGGTTCAGAGCCGGCGCGAGAGCACCTCGGAGCCGCGGGCGGGATCCAGCGCCGCCGCCCAGGCGGCGGGCGCCCGTCCCGGGCCGGCCGGCGCGAAGCCGTGCCGGCGGAAGAGGGCCGCGCCGCTGACGGTCGCGGTGAAGACCTCCCGCACCGAGCGGCCCCTGGCCTCGGCGAAGGCGGCGCGCAGCAGCGTGGCGCCCAGGCCCTGCCCCTGGCTCCTCCGGTCGACGCAGAAGTTGTAGAGCACGGCGGCCCCGTCCCCCTCGTCGCTGAGGGCGAGACAGCCCCGCACCGGGGTCGGGCCGCGGCCCGTCACGAGGATGAACTCCCGGGCGTGCGCCCGGTAGTGGTCGATGCTGCGGTGCCTGAGCGCGCCGGAGCGGATGAAGGCCAGGGAGAGCGCGTGGAGGGCCGGGGCGTCCTGGGGGCGGGCCCTGCGGACCAGCGGCGTGGGATCGTCCGCGCCGTGGACCGGCGGACGGGGCGTGGCGGCAGTAATCACAAATTGAGGTTAGCCTTCCCTAAGTTGACCTGCAATCCAGCCCCCGCGCCCAACGCGCCGCGCACAGGGGCCAGTTGACCGAAGCAGGGGCCGGAAGCCCATCACGTCCGGCTTGACGCGCACCGGGTTACCTAGTTAGGTAAGCCTTACCTAAATCCTAGGCCTAGGGTGGCCGACCCAAGGAGAGTCGCTCCATGCCCGCATCCCCGTCGTTCACGCTCGACCGCCTGGTCCGCGATGTCGCCGACGTGCTCTACACGGAGCCCTCCGACGTCTCCGTGGAGGAGGACCTCCTGGACCAGGGCCTCGACTCGATCCGGCTGATGTCGCTCGTCGAGAAATGGCGGGCCGAAGGCGCCCGGATCACCTTCGTGGAGCTCGCCGAGCGGCCGACCCTGCGCCAGTGGGCCGACCTGCTCACCGCCGCGCCCTGACCCCCTCCTCCTCCGCCCCTGCCCGCCCCGGAGCCCTCCGTGCCCTTGCGTGACTTCGTCATAGACATCGAACCCCTGCGCACCAGCCGCGACTTCCGCGCGATCTTCATCGCCCGCGTGGTGTCGCTGTTCGGCCTCGGCATGGCGACGGTGGCCCTGTCCGCCCAGGTGTACGGACTGACGCGCTCGACCTTCGACGTCGCCGTCGCCAGCACGATCATGAGCGTCACCGTGCTGCTCGGATCGCTCTGGGGCGGGGTGATGGCCGACCGGACCGACCGCAGGCGCCTGATCGTGTGCGCCCGCGGTGCCGCCGCGCTCGCCTTCGCCGGCCTCGCCGTGAACGCGATGCTCCCCGAGCCGACCCTGTGGGGCATCTACCTGTGCGTCGCGTGGGACGGCCTGGCCACGGGCGTCAGCGTCACGGCCCTGATGGCCGTCGCCCCGACGCTCGTACGCCCCGACCAACTCCCCGCCGCGGGCGCGCTGATCTCGCTCACCGGTGAGATCGGCTCCATCAGCGCGCCCTTCCTCGGCGGCGTCCTGCTCGCCCTGTGGGGCCCCGGCCCGGTCTTCGCCTTCACCGCCGTCACCACCGCCGTCACCACGCTCCTGATCGCCCGGATCCGGCCGCTGCCGCCGGGCAAGGACCTCGAGGACGAAGACGGGCCGGAAGGCACCGACGGCGGCACCGACGCCGCCGACAACGGATCGCTGCTCGTCGCCTTCCGGTACGCCCTGCGCCACCGCGTCGTCGGCGGACTGCTCCTGCTCGGCGGGGTCATGGCCCTGTTCAACGTCCCCGTCGTGCTGTTTCCCGAGATGGTGGACCGCCAGTTCCACGGCAGCGAGGTCATGCTCGGCCTCCTGTACACCGCCCCGGCGGTCGGCGCGGTCGCCGTCTCGGCCACCAGCGGCTGGCTGACCCGGGCCGCCCGGCCCGGCCGGCTCCTGCTCGGCGCCGCCCTCGTCGGCGGTCTGGCCACCGTGGGCTTCGGACTCAGCGGCCACATCTGGGTCGCCTTCGTCCTGCTCGCCGTGTGCGGGGCCGCCGGAACCGTGTACGAGATCCTCGAGTACGCCCTCGTCCAGCACAACACCCCGGACCGGCTGCGCGGCCGCATCGTCAGCGTCATCACCACCCAGGGCACCACCGGCGGCGTCGTCGGCGACGTCGAAGTCGCCGCCCTCGCCCGCTGGTTCAGCCCCGGCGGAGCCGCCGTCGTCAACGGCGCCATCTGCGCCGTGGCCGCCCTGGCCGTGGCCGTGACCGTACCGGGCCTGCGCAAGGCCACCCTCCCCCGCGAGGAACGCGACGACGAGGGCCCCGACCCGGACCCCGCCGACCACCTCACCCCCGCCGGCCCTCCGGCCCCCGCGGCCTAGGCGGCCCCGGGCCGCCCCGCCGGGCCCGCCTCCCCGCCGGGCCCGCCGCCCCGCCCTCCCGGCCGGACGCCCGGGACGGCGCCGTCCGCCGCGACCCCGCCCAGCGCCACCGCCCACCGCCCACCGCCCAGCGCCCAGCGCCACCGCGCCGTCGGCCGCCGCCGGCGAGACCGGGCCCGCCGCCCCGCGCGGGCACGGCACCGGGCCGCCGGCCCGCCTCCCCGCGCACCCGCACCCGCACCCGCACCCGCACCCGCACCCGGCCTGCCCGCAGGCCCCCCGCACTCCGTCGTCACCCCTGCCGGTCCCGCCGCCGGCCGGTGCCCGCAGCGAACCTGGAGCACGATTCCATGACCGAGCGTCCCTCCCAGCGCCTTCCCCTCACCGGGGCCCAGACCGGTGTCTGGTACGGCCAGCGCCTCGCCCCCGACTCCCCGGTCTACAACGTCGGCCAGTACGTCGAGATCGACGGCCCCCTGGACGCGGACCTGTTCGTGGCCGCGCTGCGCCGGACGGTCGCCGAGAGCGAGGCGCTCACGGCCCGGTTCGCGGAGGACGAGGACGGCAATCCGTACCAGCTCACCTGGAGCGGACCCGCCTGCGGGCCGCTGGTCGCCGTGCTCGACCACACCGGCCAGGAGGACCCGTACGGCACCGCGCTCTCCCTCATGCGCACCGACATGGCCCGCCCCGTCGACCCGGTCCGCGACTCCCTGTGCGTGTTCACCCTCCACAAGGTCGGCCCGGACCGCACGCTCTGGTACCAGCGGGCCCACCACATCGTGCTCGACGCCTTCGGGTTCTCCCTGGTCTCCCGGCGCACCGCCGAGGTCTACACCGCCCTCGTCCGCGGCGAGGAGCCGCCGCCCGCCCCCTCCGGCGGCCTGGAGGCCGTGATCGCCGAGGAGGAGGCCTACCGCCCCTCCCCGCGGTGCGCCGAGGACCGCGCGTACTGGCTGGAGCGGCTCGCCGACCACCCCGAACCGGAACCGCTCGCCGGCGCCCGCTTCCCCGCGGCCCACGCCTTCCTGCGCGACGGCGCCACCCTGACCGCCGACGAGACGGCCGGGCTGCTCGCCATCGCCCGTGCGGCACGGTCCAGTTGGGCCGACGTGATGACCGCCGCGTTCGCCGCGTACCTGCACCGGGCCACCGGGAGCCGGGACGTGCTGCTGTCCCTGCCCGCCATGGCGCGGCTCGGCTCGGCGGCCCTGAAGGTGCCCGCCATGGTCGTCAACGTGCTGCCGCTGCGGGTCTCCGTACGCCCGCAGACCCCGCTGGCCGAGCTGGTCGGCCAGGTCGCGTCCGACGTCCGCGACCTGCGCCGCCACCAGCGCTACCGTGCCGAGGACATCCGCCGCGACCTCGGGCTGTCGGGCCGCGAGCAGGGGCTGCTCGGGCCCATGGTCAACATCAAGGCCTTCGACAACGACCTCGACTTCGCCGGGGCGGCCGGCTCCGTGCACAACGTCGCCGCCGGACCGGTGGACGACCTCACCCTCGGCGTGCACCACGACGCCGCCGAGGGCCGCATCCGCTTCGAGCTCGACGCCAATCCGCAGGCGTACGACGCCGGGACGCTGGCCGCCCGGCGCGCCGAGTTCACCCACTTCCTGCGCGAGGCCGCCGCGGCCGGCCCGCAGGCACCCGTCGGGCGCCCGGACCTGCTCCCCGCGACGGCCCGCGACTCCCTGCTGCTCGACGCGAACGACACCTCCCGCCCCGTTCCGCCCGGCACGGTCGTCGACGCCTTCGAGGACGCCGCCCGGCTGCACCCCGCCCTGCCCGCGCTGATCGCGGGCGAGGAGACCCTGGACTACGCCGGGCTGGAGGAGCGCGCCAACCGGCTCGCCCGCCTGCTCATCGGGCGCGGCGCCGGCCCCGAGACCGTCGTCGGCCTCGCCCTGCCCCGCACCGCCGACCTCGTGGTGGCCCTGCTCGCCGTACTGAAGGCGGGCGGCGGCTACCTCCCGCTCGACCTCGACTACCCCGCCGACCGGCTGGAGTTCATGGTCGCGGACGCCCGCCCGCTGTGCGTGCTGACCACCCTCGGCCACGCGGCGGCCGCCCCCGTCGTGGACGGGGTCGAGACCATCGTCCTCGACGCACCCGACACCCTCGCCGAGCTCGCCGACACCGCCGCCACCGCCCCCTCGGACGCCGACCGCACCGCGCCGCTGACCGGCGACCACCCCGCGTACGTGATCTACACCTCGGGCTCCACGGGCCGCCCCAAGGGCGTGGTCGTCCCGCACGCGGCCCTGGCCAACTTCCTGCGCATGCAGGCCCACGAGCTCGAACTGGCCCCGGCCGAGCGGCTCGTCGCCGTCACCACCATCTCTTTCGACATCGCCGCCCTGGAGATCCACACCCCGCTGATCTGCGGCGCCACCGTGGTCCTCGCCGACCGCGACACCGTACGGGACCCGGCCGCGCTCGCCGCGCTCGTCGACGCCCACGCCCCCGCCGTCATGCAGGCCACCCCCTCGCTGTGGCACGCACTGCTGGAGGACGGCCGCCCGGCCTCGCTCGGCGGCACCCGCGTCCTCGTCGGCGGAGAGGCCCTGCCCGCCGCCCTTGCCGAACGCCTCGCGCGCACCGCGCGGTCGGTCACCAACGTGTACGGCCCGACCGAGGTCACCGTCTGGGCCACCTCCAGCCCGCTCGCCCCGGACCACACCGGCGTCCCGGGCATCGGCACGCCCTTCTGGAACACCCGCGCCTACGTCCTGGACGGCGCCCTGCGCCCGGTCGGGGCCGGCCGCCCCGGCGAGCTGTACCTCGCCGGGGACCAGCTGGCCCGCGGCTACCTCGGCCGGCCCGCGCTGACCTCGGAGCGGTTCACCGCCGATCCGTACGGCCCGGCCGGCAGCCGGGTGTACCGCACCGGAGACCTCGTACGCCGCGCCGCGGACGGCTCGATCTCCTTCCTCGGCCGGGTGGACGACCAGGTCAAGCTGCGCGGCTTCCGCATCGAACTCGGCGAGATCGAGAGCGCGCTGACCGTCGGCGAGGGCGTGGACCGGGCCGTGGCCCTGGTCCGCGAGGACCTCCCCGGCTTCCCCCACCTCGTCGGCTACGTCACGCCCGCGGCCGGCGGCCCCGCGCCCGACGCGGCCGGGCTGCGCCGGGCCCTCGCGGAGCGGCTGCCGGAGTACATGGTGCCGTCCGCCGTGGTCCTCCTCGACGCCTTCCCGCTGACCGCCAACGGCAAGATCGACCGCCGTGCGCTGCCCGCCCCCGACCTGGCCGCGCCGGCGGCCGCCGGGGCCCGGGCCCCGCGCGGCGCCCGCGAGGAGATCCTCTGCGGCGTCTTCGCCGACGTGCTCGGCCTGGACTCCGTAGGCCCCGACGACGACTTCTTCACCCTCGGCGGCCACTCCCTGCTGGCCGCACGGGTGATCGCCCGGGTGCGCACCGCGCTGGGCAGCGAGTGCGGGATCCGGGACGTGTTCGAGGCGCGGACGGCGGCCGCCCTGGCCGCGCTGCTCGCCGGACGCACGGCCGCCGCCCGCCCGGCGCCCGCCGCGGGCCCGCGCCCCGACCCGCTGCCGCTCTCGTACGCGCAGCAGCGCCTGTGGTTCGTCCACCAGATGGAGGGCGCGAGCGCCACCTACAACATCCCGTTCGTGGTGCGCTTCGACACGGCGCTCGACGCGGACGCGCTGGACGCGGCGCTGCGGGACGTGGCCGGCCGGCACGAGACCCTGCGGACCGTCTTCGGCGAGCGGGACGGGGAGCCGTACCAGCGGGTGCTCGACGTGGCCGCGGCCGGAGTGCGGCTGTACGTGGAGGACGTGGCCGCGGCCGGGTTCGAGGCGGCGGTCGGGGCGGCGCTGGGGCACCTCTTCGACCTGTCGGCGCAGGCTCCGCTGCGGGTGACGCTGGTGCGCGAGGAGGCCGGCGGGGCCCACGCCCTGGTGGTCCTGCTGCACCACATCGCGAGCGACGAGTGGTCGATGGGGCCGTTCCTGCGCGACCTGGAGCGGGCCTACGCGGCCCGGTGCGCGGGCGACGCGCCGGAGCTCGGGGTCCCGGCCGTGCAGTACGCCGACTTCGCGCTGTGGCAGCGGGAGCTGCTGGGCGCGGCGCGGGCGCCGGGTTCGCTCGCCGCCCGGCAGGCCGCGTACTGGCGCGAGGCCCTGGCGGAGCTGCCGCCGGAGGCCGGGCTGCCGGCCGACCGGCCGCGGCCCGCGGTGGCCGATCCGGCCGGTGCGATGGTCTTCCGGCAGGTTCCGCGCGAACTGGCCTCCGCCGTCAGGTCGCTGGCCCGCGAGAGCGGCACCAGCGTGTTCATGGTGGTGCACGCGGCGGTGGCGGCGGTGCTGCACCGGCTCGGGGCGGGCGAGGACATCGTGCTGGGCAGCCCCGTCGCCGGCCGCGGCGACAGCGCGCTCGACGAGCTCGTCGGCTTCTTCGTCAACACGGTGGTGCTGCGCACCGACCTGTCCGGCGACCCGTCCTTCCGGGAGCTGCTGGAGCGGGTGCGCACGGCCGACCTGGCCGCGCTGGACCACGCGGACCTGCCCTTCGACCGGGTCGTGGAGGAGGTCAATCCGCAGCGCTCGCTCGCCCGGCACCCGCTGTTCCAGACGATGGTGTCGTACAGCACGGTGACGCAGGACGTGGCGAACCTGTTCGGGCTGCCCACCCGGGTGGACCGGGTGGACCCGGGTGTGACCAAGTTCGACCTCGACGTCACCTTCGCGGACGCGGCGCACGGCGAGGACCTGGAGCTGGAGGTCTTCTACGCGACCGCGCTGTTCGACCGGGCGACCGTGGAGACGTTCACGGACCGGCTGCTGCGCGCGCTGGCCGCGGCCGTCGCGGCGCCCGCGGACCCGGTGTCGTGGTGGGAGCTGCGGGACGCGGCCGAGCGGGCCCGGCAGGCCCGCTGGAACGACACGGACCGCCCGGTGGAGCCGGGGACGGTGACGGAGGTGTTCGCGGCGAGCGCGGCCGCCGCCCCGGACGCGCTCGCCGTGGTCGCCGGACCGGAGCGGCTGACCTTCGCCGAACTCGACGACCGGGCGGGCCGGCTGGCCGCGCTGCTCGCCGGGCACGGCGTCGGACCGGACGCGGTGGTGGCGCTGGCCGTGCCGCGCTCGGCCGACACGGTCGTGGCGACCCTGGCCGTCCTGCGGGCGGGCGGCGCCTACCTGCCGCTGGACCTGGACCACCCCGCCGAGCGGATCGCGTTCATGCTCGAGGACGCGGCCCCCCTGTGCGTGGTGACGACCCGGGCGGTCGCGGACCGGCTGCCCGGCACGGACCGGCTGCCCGGCACGGCCCTGCTGGTGCTGGACGACCCCGGCACGGTGGAGCGGCTGGCGGCCACCGCCCCCGCGGCCCGCGTGCCCGTGGACCCGGAGCACGCCGCGTACGTCATCTACACCTCCGGCTCCACCGGCCGCCCCAAGGGCGTCGTGCTGCGGCACGCCGGTCTGACCCGGCTCTTCCGCGACCACGAGCGGGAGCTGTACCTGCCCGTCGCCGAGCGGCTCGGACGGCGGGTGCGGGCCCTGCACACGGCCTCGTTCTCCTTCGACTCCTCGTGGGAGCAGCTGCTGTGGCTGGTGGCCGGGCACGAGCTGCACGTCCTCGACGAGTACGGCCGCCGGGACGCCGACGCGGTCGTGGCCTACGTGCGCGCGGAGCGGATCGACACGCTCGACGTGACCCCCTCGTACGGCCGTCAGCTGGTGGACGCCGGGCTGCTGGCCGGCGACTGGCGGCCGCCGCTGTTCCTGCTCGGCGGGGAGGCGGTGCCGCCCGCGCTGTGGGAGGAGCTGCGCGCCGTCACCGGTGTGGAGGTCGTCAACTACTACGGTCCGACCGAGTTCACGGTGGACGCGCTGGTCGCGCGCGTGGGCGACTGCGCCTCGCCGGTGGTGGGGCGGCCGCTGGACAACGGCCGGGCGCACGTCCTGGACGGGCGGCTGCGGCCGGTTCCGGTGGGCGTGCCCGGTGAGCTGTACCTGGCGGGCGAGCAGAACGCGCGCGGCTACCTGGGCCGCTTCGCGCTGACGGCCGAGCGTTTCGTCGCGGACCCGTTCGGCGCCCCGGGCACCCGGATGTACCGGACGGGCGACCTCGTGCGGTGGCGCTCCGACGGGCTGCTGGAGTTCCTGGGCCGGGCCGACGACCAGGTCAAGATCCGCGGCTTCCGGGTGGAGCCGGCCGAGGTGGAGGCCGAACTCGCGGCTCTGGACGGGGTGTCCTCGGCCGCCGTGGTGGTCCGGGAGGACGAGCCGGGCCTGCCGAGGCTCGTCGGCTACGTCACGGGCACGGCCGATCCGGCCCGGCTGCGGGCCGAGCTGGCCGGGCGGCTGCCCGAACACCTGGTGCCGGCCGCCGTGGTGGTCCTGCCGGTGCTGCCGACGAACGTGAACGGCAAGCTGGACCGGTCGGCACTGCCGGTTCCGGTGATGGCCGCCGACGGCACCGGCAGGCGCCCGTGCGGGGCCGCCGAGGAGCGGATCGCCGAGGTCTTCGCCCAGGTGCTGGGGGTGGCCTCGGTCGGGGCCGACGAGGACTTCTTCACGCTGGGCGGGCACTCCCTGCTGGCCACCCGCGTGGTGGCCCGGGTCCGGGCGGTACTGGGCACCGAGTGCTCGGTGCGGGACGTGTTCGAGCTGCGCACGGTCGCCGCGCTCGCGGACCGGCTGTCGGGCCGCGCCGCGGCGGTGCGCCCGGCGCTGGCGGCCGGTCCGCGTCCGGAGCGGCTGCCGCTGTCGTACGCGCAGGCCCGTCTGTGGTTCCTGCACCGGATGCAGGGCGCGAACTCCACCTACAACGTCCCGCTCGCGCTGCGGCTGCGCGGGCAGTTGGACACGGCCGCGCTGGAGGCGGCCGTGCACGCGGTGACGGCGCGCCACGAGGCGCTGCGCACCGTCTACGCGGAGGACGCGCAGGGCCCGTACCAGCGGGTGCTGGAGCCCGCGGAGGTGTCGGTGCCCTTCGCGGTGACGGACGTCGAGCCGGCCGGGCTGGGCCGGAGCCTCGACGCGGCGGCCGGGCACGCCTTCGACTTGGAGGCCGAGACGCCGCTGCGGGTCACGGTGCTGCGCACCGCCGCCGACGACCAGGTGCTGCTCCTGCTGCTGCACCACATCGCCGGTGACGAGTGGTCGGCCGGTCCGCTGCTGGCCGATCTGGCCGACGCCTACGCGGCCCGGTCCGCGGGCGGGGTGCTGGAGACCGCGCCCCCGCCGGTGCAGTACGCGGACTACGCGCTGTGGCAGCGCGAGCTGCTGGGCGACCCCGCCGTCCCCGGGTCCCTGGCGCACCGTCAGGCGGAGTTCTGGCGGCAGGCCCTCGCGGGCCTGCCGCAGGAGGCGGCGCTGCCCGTGGACCGGCCCCGGCCGGCGCTGCCCTCGCACGAGGGCCGCACGGTGACCGCGGCGCTGCCCGATCCGCTGGCGGCGGGTGTGGAGCGGCTGGCCGCGGCAGCGGGCACGACGGTGTACACGGTGGTCACGGCGGCGGTGGCGGCGCTGCTGCACCGGCTGGGGGCGGGCGAGGACATCGCGCTCGGCAGCCCGGTGGCGGGGCGCGGCGAGGAGGCCCTGGACGGTCTCGTCGGCTTCTTCGTGAACACCTTGGTCATCCGGGCCGACCTGTCGGGCGGTCCCTCGTTCGGCGAGCTGCTGCGCCGTACGGCCGCCTTCGGCGCGGACGCCCTGGCCCACGCGGACCTGCCCTTCGACGCGGTCGTCGAGGCGGTCAACCCGGAGCGCTCGCTGTCGCGGCACCCGCTGTTCCAGACGATGGTGGCCTACGAGGACGGCGGCGCCGAGCCGGTGCGCGCGCTGGGCGGCCTGAGCGCCGAGGAGTTCCCGGTCGCGGCGGGCGACGCCAAGTTCGACCTGGAGATCCTCTTCCGCCGCTCCCCGGGCACCGGCGGCGCGCCCGCCACGATGACGTGCGGGGTGCGGTACGCGACCGACCTGTTCGACGGGGAGACCGTACGGTCCCTCCAGGCGCGGCTGCTGCGCCTGCTCGCCGCGGCCGTGGCGGCCCCGGACGTCCCGCTGGCCGAGCTGGAGCTGCTGGACCCCGCCGAGCGGGCGCTGGTCCTGGCCGGGTGGAACGACACCGCCCGGCCGGTGTCGCCGCAGACCCTGGACGCCCTGGTGGCGGCCGGTGCCCGGCGCGATCCGCTCGCCGCGGCGCTGGTCTTCGAGGGCCGGGAGCTGTCGCGCGCCGAGTTCGAGGAGCGGGTGAACCGGCTGGCGCGTCTGCTGATCGGCCGCGGTGTCGGGCCGGAGACGGTGGTGGCGGTGGCCCTGCCGCGCTCCTTCGACCTGGTCGTCGCCCTGCACGCGGTGATCCGGGCGGGCGGCGCCTACCTCCCGCTCGACCTCGGCCTGCCGGCCGAACGGCTCGCGTACATGGCGGAGTCGGCGGCGCCGCTCTGCCTGCTGACGGACCTGCCCTCGCTGGGGGCGCTGTCGGAGCTGGGCGACACCGAGATCCTGGTCCTGGACGCTCCGGACCAGGCGGCCGAGCTCGCCGCGCTGCCGTGCGGTCCGGTCGCGGACGCGGAGCGGCGCGAGCCGCTGCTGCCCCGCCACCCCGCGTACGTGATCTTCACCTCCGGCTCCACGGGCCGGCCCAAGGGGGTGCTGGTCGAGCACGAGGCGATCGTCAACCGGCTGCGCTGGATGCAGGACGCGTACGGGCTCGACGCCGACGACCGGGTGCTCCAGAAGACCCCGGCGAGCTTCGACGTCTCCGTCTGGGAGTTCTTCTGGCCGCTCGCCGAGGGCGTGCCGCTGGTCATAGCCCGCCCCGACGGGCACAAGGACCCCCGCTACCTCGCGGACCTGATCCGCGAACAGCGCGTGTCCGTCCTGCACTTCGTCCCGTCGATGCTCGCCGCGTTCCTCGGCGAGGGCGGGATCGCGGACTGCCCGGCGCTGCGCCTGGTCGTGTGCAGCGGCGAGGCCCTGCCGGGCGAACTCGTCGCCCGCTTCCACGAGTCCGCGCGCGGCACCGGAACCCGCCTGGTGAACCTGTACGGGCCCACCGAGGCGGCCGTCGACGTGACCGCCGCGGACTGCCCGGCTCCGGAGACCGGGGCGGACGCCGCCCGCGCCGCCGGCGCCTCCATCGGCGCCCCCGTGTGGAACACCCGGGTGTACGTCCTGGACGCGCGGCTGCGGCCGGTGCCCGTCGGGGTGCCCGGCGAGCTCTACCTGGCGGGCGTCCAGCTGGCCCGCGGCTACGTCGGGCGGCCCGGCCTGACCGCCGAGCGCTTCGCGGCCGACCCGTACGGCGCCCCCGGCAGCCGGATGTACCGGACCGGCGACCTGGTGCGGTGGAGCCGCGAGGGCCGGCTGGAGTACCTCGGCCGCACCGACGACCAGGTCAAACTGCGCGGCTTCCGCATCGAACTCGGCGAGATCCAGGCCGTCCTGGCCGGCGCACCGGAGGTGGCCCAGGCCGCCGTCGTCGTCCGCGAGGACCAGCCCGGCGTCCAGCGCCTGGTGGCCTACGCCGTCCCCGCGCCCGGCGCGAGCGCCGACCCGGCGGCCCTGCGCGAGCTGGCCGCCGCCCGCCTGCCCGAGTACATGGTCCCGGCGGTGGTGGTTCCGCTGGCGGCCCTGCCGACCACGGCCAACGGCAAGCTCGACCGGCGCGCCCTGCCCGCGCCCGCCGCTCCGGCCGCCGGGGCCTCGCGGGCCCCGCGCGACGCCCGGGAGGAGATCCTCGCGGGGATCCTGGCCGATGTGCTGGGCCTGGAGTCCGTGGGCGTGGAGGACGACTTCTTCGCGCTCGGCGGCCACTCGCTGCTGGCCGCCCGCGCCGTGAGCCGCTTCCGGGACGCCCTGGACGTGGACTGCGGCATCCGCGACCTGTTCGAGCTGCGCACGGTCGCGGCGCTCGCCGCCCGGCTCGGGGAGCGCACCGGCGCCGGACGTCCGCGCCTCGCCGCGGCCGGCCCGCGGCCGGAGCGGCTGCCGCTGTCCTTCGCCCAGCGCAGGCTGTGGCTGCTGGACAGCGTGCGCGGCCCCGGCACCACGTACAACGTGCCGCTGGCGGTACGGCTGGCGGGCCCGGTGGACGCCGTGGCGCTGGAGGCCGCCGTCCAGGACCTGGTCGGCCGGCACGAGAGCCTGCGGACCGTGCTGCGCGAGCACGAGGGCGAGCCGTACCAGGTGGTCCTCCCGGCCGAGCGGGCCTTCGTACCGCTGGCCGTGCGCGAGGTGGCCGCGGCGCGGCTGGAGGCCGAGGCGGTCCGCGCGGGCGGGCACGTCTTCGACCTGGCCGCCGAGCCTCCGGTACGGGTCACGCTGCTGCGGATCGCACCGGACGACCACCTGCTGGTGGTGCTGGTGCACCACATCGCGACGGACGAGGGTTCGGCCGGCCCGCTGCTGGCCGACCTGGACCTGGCGTACACCGCCCGGTCGGCGGGCGCCGAGCCCGTCTTCACCCCCCTGCCGGTGCAGTACGCCGACTTCGCGCTGTGGCAGCGCGGGCTGCTGGGCGATCCGGACGACCCGGATTCGGTGGCGGGCCGTCAGGCGGAGTACTGGCGCCGGGCGCTGGCCGGAGCCCCGGCGGAGGTGGCGCTGCCCGCCGACCGGCCCCGTCCGGCGGTCCCCTCGTACGAGGGCGACGTGGTGGCCTTCGAGGTCCCGGCGCGGACCGGGGCGGGGCTGGCGCGGATCGCCCGGGAGGGCGGTGCGACGCTGTTCATGGTGGCGCACGCCGCCGTCGCGGCGCTGCTGCACCGGCTGGGCGCGGGCGAGGACATCCCGCTGGGCAGTCCGGTCTCGGCCCGGGAGGGCGCGGAGCTCGACGGGCTCGTCGGCTTCTTCCTGAACACGCTGGTGCTGCGCGCCGATCTGTCCGGGGACCCGACCTTCGCCGAGCTGGTGGCGCGGGTGCGGGGCACCGGGCTGGCGGCCTTCGCCCACGCCGACCTGCCGCTGGAGGCGGTCGTGGAGGCGGTGGACCCGGAGCGGTCCCGCTCGCGCAACCCGCTGTTCCAGACGATGGTCACCTACCACTCGGCGGACAGCGACGTCCGGCGGCTGTTCGGGCTGCCCGCCCGGGAGTTCACCGTCGAGACCGGCGGCGCCAAGTTCGACCTGGAGATCGCCTTCGGGGCCTCCCGGGAGGACGGGGCGATCTCCGGCGGCATCCGCTTCGCGACCGACCTCTTCGACCGTGCGGGCGTCGAACTGCTCGCCCGGCGGCTGCTGTCGCTGCTGGACGCGGTCGTGGCCGCGCCGGACGGGCCGGTCTCCTCGGTCGAGGTGCTGGACCCGGCGGAGCGCGGGCTCGCGCTGGACGGCTGGAACGACACCGCCCGGGCCCTCACCGGCCCCCGCACGCTGGCCGCGCTGGTGTCCGCCGGGGCGAAGGACGCGACGGGGCCCGCGCTGGTCTTCGAGGGTCGGGAGCTGTCGCGCACCGAGTTCGAGGAGCGGGTGAACCGGCTGGCGCGTCTGCTGATCGGCCGCGGTGTCGGGCCGGAGACGGTGGTGGCGGTGGCCCTGCCCCGCTCCTTCGACCTGGTCGTCGCCCTGCACGCGGTGATCCGTGCGGGCGGCGCCTACCTCCCGCTCGACCTCGGCCTGCCGGCCGAACGGCTCGCCTACATGACCCGGACCGCAGGCCCCCTGCTGACACTTACCGACACAGTGTCGGCAAGTTTCCTGCCCGCCGAAGCCAGCGGCGAGCGGGTCCTGCTGGACTCCTCCCCCGTCCGGTCGGCGCTGGCGCCGCTGGACGGCGCGGACCTCGCGGACGCGGAGCGCCGCGAGCCGCTGCTCCCCCGCCACCCGGCGTACCTGATCTTCACCTCCGGTTCGACGGGCATGCCCAAGGGGGTGCTGGTCGAGCACGAGGCGATCGTCAACCGGCTGGAGTGGATGCAGGACGCCTACGCCCTGGCCCCCGGGGACCGGGTGCTCCAGAAGACCCCGGCGAGCTTCGACGTCTCCGTCTGGGAGTTCTTCTGGCCGCTCGCCGCGGGCGTCCCGCTGGTCGTCGCGCGCCCGGACGGCCACAAGGACCCGCTCTACCTCGCGGACCTGATCCGCGAACAGCGCGTCTCCGTGCTGCACTTCGTCCCCTCCATGCTCGGCGCCTTCCTCGGCGAGGGCGAGATCGCCGACTGCCCGGCCCTGCGCCTGGTCGTGTGCAGCGGCGAGGCCCTGCCCACCGAACTCGTCGCCCGCTTCCACACCTCGGCCGCGGGCGCCCCGGTGGCGCTGGAGAACCTTTACGGCCCGACGGAGGTGGCCGTCGACGTCACCTACGGCTCCTGCACGGCGGCCACCGCCGCCGAGGGCCGCGCGTCGGCGTCGATCGGCCTGCCGGTGTGGAACACCCGGGTCTACGCCCTCGACGCACGGCTGCGGCCGGTGCCCGTGGGCGTCCCCGGCGAGCTGTACCTGGCCGGCGTACAGCTGGCCCGCGGCTACCTCGGCCGGCCCGGCCTGACCGCCGAACGCTTCACGGCCGACCCCTACGGCGCGCCCGGCAGCCGGATGTACCGTACGGGCGACCTCGTACGGCGCCTCGCGGACGGCCGCCTGGACTACCTCGGCCGCACCGACGACCAGGTCAAGCTGCGCGGCTTCCGCATCGAACTCGGCGAGATCCAGGCCGTCCTGGCCGGCGCACCCGAGGTGGCCCAGGCCGCCGTCGTCGTCCGCGAGGACCAGCCGGGGGTGCGCCGCCTGGTGGCCTACGCCGTCCCCGCGCCCGGTGCGAGCGTCGATGCGGCGGCCCTGCGATCCCTGGCCGCCGCCCGCCTGCCCGAGTACATGGTCCCGGCCGTGTTCACGACGCTGGAGCGGCTGCCGCTGTCCGCGAACGGCAAGCTCGACCGGCGGGCCCTGCCCGCGCCGGCCGTCACGGCCCCGCCCGTCGCCCTCCCGGCCACCGCCCCCGCGGTGCCCGCCGGGACCCCGGAGCAGATCCTGTGCGCCCTGATGGGCGAGGTGCTGGGACTGCCGGGGGTCGGCCCCGACGCGAACTTCTTCGAGCTCGGCGGCGACAGCATCGTCTCCATCCGCCTGGTGGGCCTGGCCCGCAAGGCCGGACTGACCGTCTCGGCCCGGCAGATCTTCCAGCACCCGACCCCGGCCGCCCTGGCGGGCGTGGCCACCGTGCCCCAGGGCTCCCCGGCCCCCGCCGCCCGCGCCTCGGACGCGGGTCCCGGTCCGCTGCCGCTGCCCCCGGTGGCGGCCTGGCTGGCCGAACGGGGCGGGCCCTTCGCCTCGTTCGCGCAGGCCCGGCTGGCCCGGCTGCCCGTCGGGGCCGGGCGGGCGCACCTGGAGACCGCGCTGCAGGCCGTACTGGACCACCACGACGGGCTGCGCCAGCTGCTCACCGTGGCCCGGCCCGGGGTGTGGAGCGCGGAGATCCGCCCGGCCGGCGCGGTGGACGCCGCAGCCGTCCTGGACCACGTGGACGCGGCCGGACTGTCCGGCGGCGCCCTGCGGGAGCTGGTCACCGCCGAGTCGGAGCGGGTGTGGCGCCTGCTGGACCCCGGCTCGGGGGCGCTCGTCCGCGCCGTGCACCTCGACCTGGGGCCGGCCGAGCCGGGCCGGCTGCTGCTCGTCGTCCACCACTTCGCGGTGGACGAGGTGTCCTGGCAGATCCTGCTGCCCGACCTGCGGGCCGCGTACGAGGCCGCGGCGGCGGGCCGAACACCGGCCCTGGAACCGGTCGGGACCTCGCTGCGCGCCTGGACCACGCACCTGCTGGCCGAGGCGCAGAGCCCGCGCCGCACCGCCGAGCTGGACCGCTGGCTGGCGGCCGCCCCCGGCGGGCCGCTGCTCGCCGGACGTCCGCTCGATCCGCGGACCGACACGGCGGCCACCGCGCGCCGGCTGTCCGTACGGATCTCCGCCGAGCGGACGGCCCCGCTGCTGCAGGCCGTCCCGGCCGCCTTCCACGGCACGGTCGCGGACACCCTGCTGAGCGCGCTCGCGCTGGCGGTCGGCGACTGGGCGGCCCGCTCGGGGCGGCCCCGGCCCGACGGGTTCACGGTGGACCTGGAGGGCCACGGCCGGGAGCAGGAGCTGCTCCCGGGAGCCGACCTGACCCGCACGGTGGGCTGGCTGACCAGCATCCACCCGCTGCGGCTACCCGCCGGGGCCTACGACCCGGAGGCGGTGCTCGCCGGGCGCGCGGACGCCGGCGCGCTGCTCAAGGAGGTCAAGGAGCTGCTGCGGGCGGTGCCCGACGGCGGGCTCGGCGCGGGCCTGCTGCGGTACGCCAACCCGGCCACCGCGCGGCTGTTCGACCCGGCGGCCCGCGCCGAGATCCTGTGGAACTACCTGGGCCGGCAGACCGGCCGGGCCGACTCCGTGTGGGGTCCGGCACCGGAGGCGGACGCCGTGTCCGCCCGTCCCGACCCGGCGATGCCGCTGTCCCACGTACTGGAGATCACCGCGGAGATCACCGACGGGGACGGCGGCCCGGAGCTCACCGCGCACTTCATCTGGGCGGGCGAGGCGCTCTCCCAGGACACCGTCGGACAGCTCGCGGACGGCTGGACGGCCGCCGTGGACGCCCTCGCCGCCTGGGCGGACGGCGCCGCCTCCGGGGGGCACACCCCCTCGGACCTCGACCTGGTCGACCTCGACCAGGACCAGATCACCATGCTCGAAGAAATGTGGAGGGCCCAGCAGTGACGCAGGCGCGAATCGAGGACATGCTCCCGCTGTCCCCCTTGCAGCAGGGCATGCTGTTCCACTCCGTCTACGACGCGAGCGCGCCGGACGTCTACACGGTGCAGGTCTCCGTCTCGCTGGCCGGTCCCGTCGACGCGGACCGGCTGGAGCGGGCGGGCGCCGCGCTGCTGCGCCGCCACCCGAACCTGCGGGCCGGCTTCTGGCACGAGGGGGTGCCCCAGCCCGTGCAGTTCGTGCCGGCCGAGGTGGCCTTCGCCCTCGGCCGGGCGGACCTGTCCGCCGACCCCTCGGACGCGGCGGTGCGCCGTGCGGAACGGGCCGAGCTGGACCGCCGGTTCGAGCTGCACCGGCCGCCGCTGCTGCGGCTGCTGCTGGTCCGCCGGGGCCCGGACGACCACCTGCTGGTGGTCACCGTGCACCACATCCTGGTCGACGGCTGGTCGATGCCGCTGCTCGTCGGCGACCTGCTGGCGCTGTACGGGAGCGACGGCGACACCTCGGCACAGGAGCCCGTACGCCCCTACCGCGACTACCTGAAGTGGCTGAAGGCGCAGGACGTCCCGGCCGCCGAGGGCGCCTGGCGCGGCGCGCTGGCCGGGCTGGACGAGGCCGTGCTGGTGGCCCCCGCCGACCCGTCCCGCACGGCCGTGCGGCCGGGCGTGCACCGCGTGGAGCTCTCGCAGGAGGCCACCGCCCGGCTGACGGCCGCGGCCCGGTCGCTCGGCACCACGCCCAGTACGGTGATCCAGGCGGCCTGGGGGCTGCTGCTCGGCGGGCTGACGGGCCGCCGGGACGTGGTCTTCGGGCTGACGGTCGCGGGCCGGCCCGAGGAGATACCCGGCGTCGAGTCGATGGTCGGGCTGTTCATCACCACCGTCCCGGTCCGCCTCGACGCCCGGCCGTGGGAAAGCGTCGCCGGACTGCTGAGACGCTTCCGGGACGAGCAGAACGGGCTGCTCGCCCACCACCACCTGGGCCTGCGCCTGATCCAGAAGCAGGCGGGCGGCGGCGCGCTGTTCGACACCCTGGTGGTCATCGAGAACTACCCGGTGGACCCGTCCGCCCGCCCGGCGCTGTCCGACGGGGTCCGGGTGACGGGGGTCGAGGCCCGCGACGGCACGCACTACCCGCTGACCCTGGCCGTGTCCCTGGACGAGCGGGCCGAACTGGCCCTGGAGTACCGGCCGGACCTGTTCGACGCGCGGAGCGCCGCCCGGATCGCGGAGCGGCTCGTCGCCGTGCTGGACCAGGTCGCGGGCGACCCGGACACCCTGGTGGGCACCCTGGACCTGCTGACCGGCGCCGACCGCGCGGAGCTGCGTACCGCGGAGCGGGGCGCCGGGCGCGAGGTGCCCGAGGGCACGGTCGCCGGCCGTTTCGCCGAGCAGGCCGCCGCGACCCCGGACGCCTGCGCCGTGGTCGCCGGCCCCGTCCGGCTGACCTTCGCGGAGCTCGACGAGCGGGCGGACCGGCTGGCCGCGCTGCTGGCCGCGCGCGGCGCCGGACCCGAATCGGTGGTGGCGCTGGCCGTGCCGCGCTCGGCCGAGTCGGTCGTGGCCATCCTGGCCGTCCTGAAGTCGGGGGCCGCCTACCTGCCCCTGGACCTGGACTACCCGGCCGAGCGGATCGCCCTGATGCTGGACGACGCGGCGCCGGTGTGCGTCCTGACCACGCAGGCGGCGCGGCCGCTGCTGCCCGCGGCGGCGGGCGGACCCGCCCGGATCGTCCTGGACGCACCGGAGACGGCCGCCGAACTCGCCTCGTACGGCAGCGGTTTCCAGGCCCCGCCCGCCGAGACCGGGCACCCGGCCTACGTGATCTACACCTCCGGTTCCACGGGCCGCCCCAAGGGCGTCGTGCTGACCCACGGGGGCCTGTCGAACCTGTACGCCAACCACATCGCGGACGTGTTCGCGCCGGCCGTGGCGGCCGCGGGCGGACGGCGGCTGCGCGCCCTGCACACCGCGTCGTTCAGCTTCGACACCTCCTGGGAGCAGCTGTTCTGGCTGATCTCGGGGCACGAACTGCACGTACTGGACGAAACCGGCCGCCGCGACGCCGAGTTCACCGTCGGCTACGTCCGCGAGCACCGGATCGACGCCATGGACGTGACGCCCACGTACGCGGGAGCCCTGCTGGAGTGGGGGCTGCTGAGCCGCTCACACCACCGGCCCGGTCTGCTGCTGCTCGGCGGCGAGGCCGTGCCGGAGGCGCTGTGGACCGAGGTCCGCGAGGCGCCCGGGGTGATGTCGGTGAACCTGTACGGGCCCACCGAGTACACGGTGGACGCCCTCGGCGCCGATCTGGCCGACTCGCCCACCCCGGTCGTGGGCCGGCCCATCGGCAACACCCGCGCCCGCGTGCTGGACGCGGCGCTGCGGCCGGCGCCGGCCGGGACCCCGGGCGAGCTGTACCTGGCGGGCCACGGTCTGGCCCGCGGGTACCTGGGCCGGTTCTCGCTCACCGCCGAGCGCTTCGTGGCCGACCCGTACGGGCCGGCGGGCTCGCGGATGTACCGTACGGGCGACCTCGTACGGCTGCGGGCCGACGGGCAGCTGGAGTTCCTGGGCCGCGCCGACGACCAGGTGAAGATCCGCGGCTACCGCATCGAGCTCGGCGAGGTGGAGTCCGCGCTCGCGGCGCTGCCCGGTGTCGGCTCGGCCGCCGTGGTGGTCCGCGAGGACACCCCCGGCGTCAAGCGGCTGGTCGCCTACGTCACGGGCGCGGGCTCCCTCGACGGGGCGCCGCTGCGGGAGCGGCTGGCCTCGGCCCTGCCCGACCACATGGTCCCGGCGGCGGTGGTGGTGCTGGAGTCGCTGCCGACGAACGTGAGCGGCAAGCTGGACCGGGCCGCGCTGCCCGCGCCCGAGTTCGGCGCGGCGGAGCCGTCCCGGCCGCCGCGCGACGCCCGCGAGGAGGCGCTGTGCGCGGTCTTCGCGGAGGTGCTGGGGCTCGCCACGGCCGGGATCGACGACGACTTCTTCGCGCTCGGCGGCGACAGCATCGTCTCGATCCGGCTGGTGACCCGGGCCCGCAAGGAGGGCCTGGTCCTCACCCCGCGCGACGTCTTCGAGCAGCGGACGGTGGAACGGCTGGCCGCCGCGGCCCGCGACGCCGTGGAGGAGGGCGGCGGCCTCCTGGCCTCCAACGCCCCGCTGGTCGCCCTCGACGCGGGCCAGGAGGCCGCGCTGGCCGCGGTGTTCCCGCACATCGCCGAGGTGCTGCCGCTCGCGCCGCTCCAGGAGGGCCTGTACTTCCACGCCGTCTACGACGACCGGGCCCTCGACGTCTACCTGATGCAGAACTTCGTCGAGCTGCTGCACGCGGTCGACGGCCCCGCCCTGCGCACCGCCTTCGACACCCTCCTGCGCCGCCACCCCAACCTGCGGTCCGGCTTCTGGCACGAGGGCCTGGAGCACCCGGTGCAGGTGGTGCCCGCCGCATGGGAGCTGCCCTGGCGGGAGATCGACCTCAGCCACCTGGACCGGGCGGCCCAGGACGAGGCGCTGCGCGAATTCTCGCTCGCCGACGCCGCGACCCGCTTCGACCTGGCCGCCCCGCCGCTGCTGCGCGTGGCCCTGATCCGGTTCTCGGCGGAGCGCTGGATGCTGTGCGTGACGCAGCACCACATCCTGACCGACGGCTGGTCGGAGTCGCTGTTCTTCGAGGAGCTGTTCGCCCTGTATGGGCGGGGCGGCGCCGAGGACACCCTGCCGCCCGTCACCCCCTACCGGGACTACCTGCGCTGGCTGTCGGCCGTGGACCGGGAGGCCGCCGAGCAGGCCTGGCGCTCGCACCTGTCCGGGCTGGACCAGGCCACGCTCGTCGCCCGGGCCGATCCGAACCGGCAGCCGGTGACCGCCGAGGTGGTGGACCTGTCCCTGGACGAGGAGACCAGCGACCGGCTGCGGGCCTTCGCCCGCGGCTGCGGTGTCACCCTCAACACGGTGCTCAGCACGGCCTGGGCGATGGCGCTGGCCGGGATGACCGGCCGCGACGACGTGGTGTTCGGCGCCACGGTCTCCGGGCGTCCCGCGGATCTCGCCGGGGTCGACCAGATGATCGGCATGTTCATGAACACGCTGCCGTTCCGGGTCGCGCTGCGCCCCGACGAGCCGCTGCGCGAGCTGATGGTGCGGGTGCAGGGCGAGCACGCGGCGCTGCTGCCGCACCACTACGTAGGGCTCGGCCCGATCCAGCGGCTGACGGGCCTCGGGCAGCTCTTCGACACGCTGTACGTGTTCCGCAACACGCCCCTGAACGACGCGGCCCGCGAGGAGGCGGTGGCCGCCCACGCGATCGGCTGGACGCACAGCGTGGACGGCACCCACTACCCGCTGACCCTCGCGGTCACGCCCGGTCCGGCTCTGGAGCTGAGCCTCGGCTACCGGCCCGACCTGTACGACGAGGCCACCGCCCGGCAGCTGGCGGGGCGGCTTGCGCTGCTGGTGGAGCAGCTCGCCGACGGCGGGGCGGTCCCGGTGGGCCGGCTGGTCACCCTGGAGGCCGCGGAGCGGGCCGAACTGCTCGCGACCGGCGACGACATGGGCCACCCGGTCCCGGACACCACGGTGATCGACCTGTTCGCCGAGCAGGCCGCCCGGACCCCCGGGGAGACCGCGCTGGTCTTCGAGGACCAGCGGCTCGGCTACGCGGAGCTCGAGGCCCGCGCCAACCGGCTGGCCCGGGCCCTGGTGGCGCGGGGCGCGGGGCCGGAGGCCGTGGTGGCCCTGGGGCTGCCCCGGTCGGCGGACTTCGTGGTCGCGCTGTTCGCCGTACTGAAGACCGGCGCGGCCTATCTGCCGCTGGACCTGGACCACCCGGTGGACCGGCTCGGCGCGATGGTGTCGGACGCCGGACCGCTGTGCCTGGTCACGACGGCCCCGGTGACGGACCGGGTGCCGGTGGTGGAGGGCGTACCGGCGCTGCTGCTGGACGACCCGGCGGTGCTGGCCGAGCTGGCGGCGCAGCCGGAGAAGCCGCTGGCCGAGGCCGAGCTGACGGGTGTGCGCGACGGCCGGCACCCGGCCTACATCATCTACACCTCCGGCTCCACCGGTCGGCCCAAGGGCGTCGTGGTCCCCTACTCGGGCCTGACCAACATGCTGCTCAACCACCGCGAGCGGATCTTCGCCCCGGCGGTGGCCCTGGCGGGCGGGCGCCGGATGAAGGTGGCGCACACCGTGTCCTTCGCCTTCGACATGTCGTGGGAGGAGTTCTTCTGGCTGGTCGACGGGCACGAGGTGCACGTCATCGGCGAGGAGCTGCGGCTGGACCCGGCGGCCCTGACCGCGCACTACGACCGCGTGGGCATCGACGTGGTCAACGTGACGCCCTCGTACGGGCTCCAGCTGGTCGAGGCGGGTCTGCTGGACGCGGACCGGCACCGGCCCACGCTGTTCCTGCTGGGCGGCGAGGCGGTACCGGACGGACTGTGGGAGCTGCTCAAGGGCACCGAGGGCACCATGGGCTACAACCTGTACGGCCCGACCGAGTACACGATCAACGCGCTGGGCGCCGACGTCGACGACAGCGCCGGCTCCTGCGTCGGCCGGCCGATCCACAACACCCGGGCCTACGTGCTCGACGGCGCGCTGCGGCCGGTGCCGGCGGGCGTGGCCGGTGAGCTGTACCTCGCGGGCGCGGGGCTGGCCCGCGGCTACTTCGGGCGTCCGGCGCTGACCGCGGAGCGGTTCGTGGCCGACCCCTTCGGGGAGCCGGGGACGCTGATGTACCGGACGGGCGACCTGGTGCGGTGGCGCGGGGACGCGCAGATCGACTACCTCGGGCGCGCCGACGACCAGGTCAAGATCCGCGGCTTCCGCATCGAGCTCGGCGAGGTCGAGTCGGCCGTCGCGGCCGAGCCGGGGATCGCGGCGGCGGCCGTGGTCGTCCACACCGGGCCGACCGGGGTCAAGCGGCTGGTCGCCTACACGGTGGCCTCGGCCTCGGACGCGCCCGAACCGGCCGCCCTGCGGGCCCGGCTGTCGGCCGCGCTGCCGGAGTACATGGTTCCGTCGGCGTTCGTGGAGCTGTCGGCGCTGCCGCTGACGGTGAACGGCAAGGTGGACCGGGCGGCGCTGCCCGCCCCCGATCCGGGGGACGCGGGCGGCGGCCGGGCGCCGAAGGACGCCCGCGAGGAGCTGCTCTGCGCGATCTTCGCGGAGGTGCTGGGGCTGGAGCGGGTCGGGGCCGAGGACAACTTCTTCGAGCTGGGCGGCCATTCGCTGCTGGCGATGCGGCTGGTCGGCCGGATCCGCGCCGAACTCGGCACCCCGGTCCAGGTCGGAGCCGTGATGGCCGCGCCGACGGTGGCCGACCTGGCCGCCCGGATCGGTTCGGACGCCCGCAGGGACGCGCTGCGCGTGCTGATGCCGCTGCGCGAACGGGGCACGGCCGCGCCGCTGTTCTGCTTCCACCCGGCGTCCGGGTTCGCCTGGCAGTACACGGGCCTGCTGCGGTACCTGGACGCGGACCGGCCGGTGTACGGCGTCCAGTCGCCGGGGCTGTCGGGCGCCCAGCCGGAGGCGGCCGATGTCGCCGCCCTGGCGGAGCTCTACCTCGAGGAGATCCGTACGGTGCAGCCGCAGGGCCCGTACCACTTCCTCGGCTACTCCTTCGGCGGGACCGTCGCCCAGACCCTGGCCGCGCTGCTCCAGGAGCGCGGGGAGGAGGTCGCCTTCCTGGGGCTGCTGGACGCGTACCCGCCTGAGACGGAGGACTGGTCGTACGCCGACGCCCCGGACTGGCGCGAGCGGCTGGAGCGCGAGGAGAGCGGCTTCCTGCTGTCGGTGGCCGGGACGGACCGGTCGACGGCCGCAGCTGCGGTCGACGGCGCTCAGGAGGACGGGGCTCCGGTGGACGGGGCTCCGATCGACCGGGCTCCGGTGGACCGGGCGGAGGCGATCGCCGCGATCCGCGACAGCCAGGGCCTGCTGGCCGGCTTCGACGAGGAGCTCCTGGGGGCGATCGTCGACACGAACGTGCACTGCGTCCGGCTGCTGTCGCGCAGCCGCACCCGCCGCTACCGGGGTGACGTGCTGTTCTTCACCGCCTCCCGGTCCACCCCGGCGGACCAGGCGCCGGGGCTGGTCTGGCCCGCGTACCTGGACGGCCGGCTGCGGGAGCACGTCCTGGACTGCTCGCACGACGAGCTGATGTCCCCGGGCGCGCTGGCGGAGATCGGCCCGGTCCTGGCCCGTGCGCTGGCGGCCGGCGACAACACGCCTGACGCGTAGTGCCGTTCATCAGCTAATTAGGTTAGGCTTACCTAAGAATTAAGGAGGGGGCGGCATGTCCGACCACCCTGTGCCCGGCGTTTCCGGGCCCAGTGGCTTCACCGGCAAGGTCGCGCTCGTCACCGGAGCGGGCCAGGGCATCGGGGAGGCCGTCGTCCGTGCGCTGTTCCGCCTCGGGGCGGCCGTCGCCGCGACCGACGTCTCGCCGAAGGCCGTCACCGCACTGGCCGCGGAGCTGGACCCGCGCACCGGGCAGCGGCCGGCCGCCGGCCACGGCGCCGGGTCCGGCGCCGTCCGGGCGTACCAGCTGGACGTCACCGATCCGGCGGCCGTCGACCGGACCGTCGCACGGGTCGGGCACGAACTCGGCCCGGTCGACATCCTGGTGAACGTGGCCGGGGTGCTGCGCACCGGGCCGGTCGCCGAACTGACCGACGAGGACTGGGCGGCCACCTTCGCCGTCAACGTCCAGGGCGTCTTCTTCACCTCCCGCGCCGTCGTCCCCGGCATGGCGGCCCGCGGCTCCGGCAGCGTGATCACCATCGCCTCGAACGCCGCCGGGATCCCGCGCACCGGCATGTCCGCCTACGCCGCGTCGAAGGCGGCGGCGGTCATGTTCACCAAGTGCCTGGGCCTGGAGTACGCGCGCAGCGGCGTGCGCTGCAACATCGTGGCACCCGGCTCCACCGACACCCCCATGCAGTGGGGGCTGTGGAACGACCCGGGGGCGCCCGGCCGGGTGCTGAACGGGGACCTCGCGAGCTACCGGACCGGTATCCCGCTGGGCCGGATCGCCGACCCGCAGGACATCGCGGACGCCGTCGTCTTCCTGGCCTCGGACCAGGCCCGCCACATCACCATGCAGGACCTGTACGTGGACGGCGGGGCCACGCTGCGCTGACCCGCGGCAACCCCGTACGTCCCGTCCCACCCGCCCGTTCTGTCCCACCCGTACGTCCCGTCCCACCCGCCTGTCCTGTCCCACCCGTACGTCCCGTACGCCCGTCCCACCCGTACGTCCCGTACGCCCGTCCCACCCGTACGCCCCGTACGCCCGTACGCCCGTACAGCCTCGTACCTCCCTGTACCTCCCTGTACCTCCCGTACGTACCCGTACCTCCCCGCCCTTCCCAGCGCCATCCGCGCGACCCGCCGCCGGCCACCGCCCGGCCGCCCCCACCTGCCCGCACCCCTGAAGAGGAGTCACCGTGCCGACGGTCCACGAAGTCGCCACGCCCCCCGCACCGGCCGATCCGGCGCACCACTCCGTGGGCGCCGCCACCGCCCTGCTCGACGCCTACCGCGAGGGGTCGCGCTTCCTCGCGACCCCCACCCGGACCCTGCTGGGCCAGGGCGTGCGCCAGGAGGTCCCGCACTCCGACGAGCCCCTGCCGCGGCGCGTGGCCCAGGCCCTGGCCGAGGCCCGCCGGGCCGGGCACGCCTGGCCGGTGGTGATCGGCGCGATCCCCTTCGACCCCGGCGCGCCCGCCGTCCTGGTCGTCCCGCAGTCGCTGCGCAGCGGCCCGCCGCTCTCCTCGGACCCGTTGGTCGCCCTGCCGGCGGCCGGTCCCGCGCCCGCCGACTGGACCATCGCCTCCGTCCCCGAACCCGAGGTCTACGCCAAGGGCGTGGCCGCGGCCGTGGACCGGATGTGGCAGGGCGAGTTCAGCAAGGTCGTCCTGGCCCGGACCCTGGAGCTCGACTCCGACAGACCCCTGGACATACCCGCCATGCTCCAGCGGCTCGCCCGCAGGGACCCCGCCGGCTACACCTTCGCGCTCCCCACCGGCCCCGGCCGCAACCTGCTCGGCGCGAGCCCCGAACTGCTGCTGTCCCGCCGGGGCGACCGGCTCATCTCCAACCCGCTGGCCGGGTCGACCCCGCGCAGCGCCGACCTCGCCGAGGACGTCCGCCGGGCCGCCGCCCTGCTCCAGTCGGCCAAGGACCTGCACGAACACGCCGTCGTCGTCGACGCGGTGCACCAGGCGATGGCCCCGTACTGCACCTCCCTGGACGTCCCGCAGAGCCCCACCCTGGTCCGTACGGCTACCATGTGGCACCTGTCCACCACGGTGACCGGAGTGCTCGAACGCCCCGACGTCTCGGCCCTGGAGATCGCCTCCAGCCTGCACCCGACCCCGGCCGTCTGCGGCAGCCCGACCGACGTGGCCCGCCGGGTGATCGGCGAGACCGAACCCTTCGACCGCGGCTTCTTCACCGGCATGATCGGCTGGGAGGACGGCACCGGTGACGGCGAATGGGTCGTCACCATCCGCTGCGCCGAGGCCGAGGAGAACCGGCTGCGCCTGTACGCCGGGGCGGGAATCGTCTCCGCCTCCGAGCCCGACGCCGAGACCGCGGAGACCGCCGCGAAGTTCCGCACCTTCCTGCAGGCCGTCGGAGCCCGGCTGTGAGCGGCTCCGCGGCGCCCTGGCAGCCCTGGCCGGCCGAGTTCGCCGAGCGGTACCGGGCGGCCGGCTGGTGGCGCGGCGAGACCCTGGGCTCCGTGCTGCGCGAGCGGGCCGCGGCCCACCCCGGCCGGACCGCCCTCGTGGACCCGGCCGGCGGCGCCGACGGCGGCCGCCGCACCTGGAGCTACGCCGAACTCGACGCGCGGGCCGACCGGATGGCCGCCGGCTTCGCCGCCCGCGGCATCGGGCCCGGTGACAAGGTGGTCGTCCAGCTGCCGAACACGGCCGAGTTCTTCGAGGCAGTCTTCGCGCTGTTCCGGATCGGCGCCCTGCCCGTCTTCGCGCTCCCCGCCCACCGCCGCACCGAGATCTCCTACTTCTGCTCCTTCACCGGGGCGGCCGCGTACGTGATCCCCTCGGTGCACGGCGGCTACGACTACCGCGATCTCGCCGCCGAGGTCCGCGCCGAAGTCCCGGGCCTGCGCGAGGTGTTCGTCGCCGACGGCGACCCGGGCGCCTTCACCGCGCTGGCCGAGGTGCCGGCCGACGTCCCCGCCGGAGCGCTGCGCGACGAGCCCGGCCCGGGGGACCTCGCCTTCCTCCAGCTGTCCGGCGGCAGCACGGGCGTGCCGAAGCTGATCCCGCGCACCCACGACGACTACCTGTACTCGGTCCGGGCCTCGAACGAGATCTGCGGGGTGGACGAGGACTCCGTCTTCCTGGTGGCCCTGCCCGCAGCGCACAACTTCCCCATGTCCTCGCCCGGCTGGCTCGGCGCGCTGTACGCGGGCGGCCGGGTGGTGCTTGCCCCGCAGCCGGTCCCCGACACCGCCTTCCCGCTGATCGAGTCCGAGGGCGTGACGATCACCGGCCTGGTCCCGCCGCTGGCCCTGCTGTGGACGGACGCCGCCGCGCACACCGCTCACGACCTGGGCAGCCTGGACGTGCTGCTGGTGGGCGGCGCGAAGTTCAGCGAGGAGGCCGCGCGCCGCGTCCGGCCCGGCCTGGGGTGCACGCTCCAGCAGGTGTTCGGGATGGCGGAGGGGCTGGTCAACTACACCCGACTCGACGATCCCGCGGAGACGGTCGTCACCACGCAGGGCCGGCCGATCTCCCCCGACGACGAGATCCGGATCGTCGACGACGAGGACCGCGAGGTGCCCGCCGGCGAGCCCGGCCACCTGCTGACCCGCGGCCCCTACACCATCCGCGGGTACTGGAACGCACCCGAGCACAACGCCCGTTCGTTCACCGCGGACGGCTTCTACCGGACCGGCGACATCGTCCGGATGACCCCCGCCGGGCACCTGGTCGTCGAAGGACGCGCCAAGGACCAGATCAACCGGGGCGGGGAGAAGATCGCCGCGGAGGAGGTGGAGAACCACATCCTGGCGCATCCCGCCGTCCACGACGCGAACGTGGTCGGCGAACCGGACCCGTACCTCGGCGAGCGCACCTGCGCCTACGTGATCCTGCGCGAGGACGCCGGAGCGCTGCGCCCGGCGGCCGTGAAGAAGTTCGTGCGCGAACGCGGCCTGGCCGCCTACAAGGTGCCCGACCGCGTGGAGTTCGTCTCCGCCTTCCCCAAGACGGGCGTGGGCAAGGTCTCGAAGCGGGACCTGCGCGCCGCGGCCGCGCCGCCCCCTCGGCACTGAACGTGCCGCCCCCTCAGTACCGAACGGAAGACCACACCATGGCCCTGCCCGCCATCGCCCCCTATCCGCTGCCGACCGCCGACGAGCTGCCGGCCAACCGCGTCGGCTGGACGGTGGACCCGGACCGCGCGGTCCTGCTCGTCCACGATCTGCAGAACTACTTCCTGTCCGCCTTCGACACCGGCGCACAGCCCGTCACCGGCATGCTCCACCAGGTCGCACGGCTGAAGAAGGAGGCGGGGCGGGCCGGCGTGCCGGTCCTGTACACCGCGCAGCCCGGCGGCCAGACCCCGGCCGAGCGCGGCCTCCAGCAGGACTTCTGGGGTCCCGGCCTGCCCGACGACCCGCAGGCCGCCGCGATCCCCGCGGCGGTGGCGCCCGGCCCGGGCGACACCGTCCTGACCAAGTGGAAGTACAGCGCCTTCGTACGGACCGACCTGGCGGAGCGGCTGCGCGCGCTGGGCCGCGACCAGCTGGTGATCACCGGTGTGTACGCGCACATCGGCGTGCTGATGACGGCCTGCGACGCCTGGATGTCGGACATCCAGGCCTTCGTGGTCGCGGACGCGGTCGCCGACTTCTCCGCCCGCGAGCACCGGATGGCCCTGGAGTGGGCCGCCGGCCGCTGCGCCGTGGTCACCACGGCCGACCGGGTGTGCGCGCAGCTGTGAGACAGGCCCGGCTCCGGGCACGGCGGCCGGCGGCCGCGCACGTGCCGCCCGTCCATCCCGTGCCGCTGCCGGTGGCCCTGCCCGGACGGACCCGCGTGTGGACGGCCTCGGTGGCGGAGAACGCCGCGGCCGCCACGGCCCGGCGGGGCGAGCTCGACCGGGCCGAGTCGCTGCGGGCGGGCCGCTTCCGGCGCTTCGCCGACCTGGACCGCTTCCTGGTCGCGCACATCTGCCTGCGGGACGTCCTGGGCACGGTCCTGGAGACGCCGCCGGGCCGTCTGGTCATCGACCGGGAGCCGTGCACCGCGTGCGGCGGCCCGCACGGGCGTCCGTACCTGCCGGGGCGGCCCGTCCACTTCTCCCTGGCGCACGCCGGTGATCTGGTCCTGGTGGCGGTGGCTCCCGTACCGGTGGGCGTCGACGTGGAGGAGATCCCCTCCGACGCCCTGGTGCGCGACACCGCGGCCGCGCTGCACGAGGACGAGCGGGCCGAGTTGCTGGCGCTCTCCCGGACCTCCCGGCCGGCCGCGTTCGCGCGCTGCTGGACCCGCAAGGAGGCCGTGCTGAAGTCCACCGGCCAGGGCCTGGCGCACGGCGCGCGGCTGCCCTATGTCGGCACGGCCGCCGAGCCTCCGCGGCCCCCGGAGCACCAGGTGTACGACCTGCCGACGCCGGCCGGCACGGCCGGCGCGCTCGCCCTCTGGACCGGCTGACGGTCCTCCCCCTGCCCACCCCCCACGCCACCCCGTCCCCGTACACGAAGGACCCTCCCCATGACGGATCGTCTGAACGCCGCCCAGCCCTATGCCCTGGGCTCCTGCTCGTCTTCACCGGTCCCGGCGCCTTCGCCCTGGACCGGCTGCTGCCCGCCCGCGGCGGCGTCCGCGCGCGGACCGAGCAGCAGCCGCAGGCGGCCACCGCCTGAGCCCGAGCTCCGGGGCCCGGCCCGGGCCCCGGAGAACCGTGCCTGCCACAGACTGTCGCTGTGGCCGGCACCGGCGTGTTCCGGGTCGCGGCACGGGGTCAGCGGACGACGTCGAAGACGTTCTTCTGCAGGCCGTTGGCGTAGGCCTCGTGCTCGACGAGCTTCAGCTTCTGGGTGTCCTTGTCCGTGGCGCTGAACAGGCGCTTGCCGGCGCCGAGGAGGAGCGGGAAGACGAGGAGGTGGTAGCGGTCGATCAGGCCGGCGTCCGAGAGGGCCTGGTTCAGGGAGGCGCTGCCGTGCACGATGATCGGGCCGCCCTCCGTCTCCTTGAGCGCGGCGACCTCGTCGAGAGTGCGCAGGATCGTGGTCTCGCCCCAGTTCGACACGAGGTCGCCTTCGCCGAGGGTGGTGGAGACGACGTACTTCGGCATCTCCTTGTAGTCGGCGAAGTCCTCCATGTCCGGCCACACCGGGCTGAACGCCTCGTAGCTGCGCCGGCCCAGCAGCATGGCCGCGGCTTCCTTCTGCTCGCGGTCCTTGATCTCGAACGCCTCGGGCAGGAACTCGGTGTGCTTGAAGGTCCAGCCGGAGTTGCGGTAGCCGGGCTCGCCGCCCGGGGCTTCCACGACGCCGTCGAGCGAGATGAACGCGGTGCTGATCAGGGTGCGCATCGGAGGGTTCCTCGGTTTCTCGTGTCCAGGTGCGGGAGCTTCGGTCGTGCGTGCTGCGGCCGCTTCCGCGGCCGGGTCGCACCCACCATGCTCTATGACCGCGGATCGCGGAGAAACTCATCGGTCCCCGTGGGATCAGCGCTAGGCGGAGCGGTCCAGCGAGCTCTTCACGTACGCGCCCGGGGTCTGACCGAAGTGCCGGCGGAAGGCCAGGATGTAGCCGTTGGTGCTGACGAAGCCGACCCGGGCGGCGACCGTGCTGACGAGCTGGCCCTGTTCCAGCAGGCTCAGCGAGTGGTTGAGCCGGAGCCGGGTGCGCCATTCTGAGAAGGCCATCCCGGTCTCGGCGCGGAAGGCGCGGCGCAGGCTGGTCGAGCTCGTGTACAGGTTCTCCGCCCACTCCGTCGCGGTGCGCGGGTCGCTCGGGGTCCGGGCCAGCTCCCGGGCCACCGCGCCCGCGGAGTGGCTGGTGGGCTGGGGCAGGGGCAGGCAGTTGCGGTGCCCGGCGGACAGCGCGGCGAAGACCTGCGGGTCGTCGTCCTCGGCCTGCGTGCTGCGCATCCGGCCGAGGACGAGGCGGCGCTGGGCGTCGCTGATGTTGATCGTCGTGACGTCCTGGTACGGCAGCCGGAACAGCTCCGCGTCGAAGGCCTCCGCCGCGATGACGGAGTCGGCTCCGAACCGTGCGCTGTGCGCGATGCCGGCGGGGATCCACAGGGCCACCGAGGCGGACAGCTCGTAGTCGCGGCCGAGGGCGGTGACCACGATCCGGCCGACCGGGACGTGCAGGAACTGGTGGAACTCGTGGACGTGCAGGGGGTGTCCGCCCTCGGCGGTGAACCCGTCATCGGCCAGCGGCCCCGCATCCGCCCGGCTCTCCTCGTCACGCACGCTGCGCAGTCCCGACTCCGCCACGACATCCTCCCCCGTACCGCAGGGCCGCGTTCTTGACCCCTGATTGTGAGCGTTTCGCCTCCGGCATTGGACTGGAGACTACTTTGGTAAGGCTAGCCTAAGTTCGAGCTCGGACCGATGAGGAGTACCCGAACAACCATGAAGCAATCGGCCCCGCCGGCCGCACCAGCCGCACCGCGGACCACGAGGCCCCGCCTCCCGCGCGCAGCGGCCGTCGTGCTGCTCGCCGCCCTGATGCTGGCCGCCGTGACCATCGCGAGCATCGGCCTCGGCGCCCGTGACATATCCCCGCTGGAAGTCGTCCGGATCGTGCTCCACCCGGGCGCGGAGGGCTACAACAGCGACGTCCTGTGGACCGAGCGGATCCCCCGCACCTTCCTCGGCCTGACCGTGGGCGCGGCCCTGGGCGCCTCCGGGCTCATCATGCAGGCACTGACCATGAACCCGCTGTCCGAACCGGGCATCCTGGGCGTCCAGCAGGGCGCGGCCATGTTCGTCGTGCTCGGCATCCTCTTCCTCGACGTGTCCAGCGTGCGGGGCTACTTCTGGGCCGCGCTGACCGGTTCGGCGGTGACCGCCGTCCTCGTGTACCTGATCGGCACCCGCACCAACGCGGGCAGCAGCACGATCGGCCTGGTCCTCGCGGGTGTCTCCGTCGCCGCGGTGATGTCCTCGGTGATCACCCTGCTCGTGGTGCGCGACGAGGCCGTCTACGCCCACCTGCGCTTCTGGTCGGTGGGCCAACTGACCGGCCGGGGCCAGTTCCTGGGCCAGATCCTCCCGTTCGCCATCGCCGGACTGCTGCTCGCCCTGACGCTCGGGCGCACCCTGAACCTGCTGAGCCTCGGCGACGAGACCGCCCGCGGCCTCGGCATCCGGGTGGAGCGGGCCCGGCTGGCGAGTGCGGCCGTGGCCGTGCTGCTGTGCGCCGCCGCCACCGCGGCCGTGGGGCCGGTGGCGTTCGTCGGGCTGGTCGCCGGGCACGGCGCCCGGATGCTCGTGGGCGCGGACCACCGGTGGTCGGTCCCGCTGTCCATGGTCTGCGGAGCGGTGCTGCTCGTCGGCGCCGACACCGCGGGACGGCTGGTGATCGACCACGGCGAGATCCAGGTGTCGGTGATGTGCGCCATCGTCGGCACCCCCTTCTTCGTGTGGCTCGCGCGCCGCCGCGACCTGGTCCGGATGTGAGTGACATGCCACAGACCCACGAGCCGCGGACCCGAGAGCCGCGCATCCCCGACCCGCGCACCCCGGACCCGGGGGCCGCGGCCGCCCTCAGGGCCGCGACGGCGGCCCGCGTGCGCGGCGCCCACCGGGCCGGGGTCCGGCGCACCGCCGTCGCCTCCGTCGTCCTCGTCCTGCTGCTGCTCGCCCTGCTCGTCGCCTCGGTGCTGCTCGGCGGCCTCAGGCGGATCCCCGCGGCCGACGTGCTGCCCGCCGCCTTCGGGATGCGCACCGGACTCGCCGACTACGTGATCTTCCGCATCCGGATGCCGCGGGCCCTGGCGGCGCTGCTCGCCGGAGCGCTCTTCGGCCTCTCCGGCGCCCTGTACCAGCGGCTCATCCGCAATCCGCTGGCCACCCCGGACATCGTCGGGATCTCGGCGGGTGCGGGAGCCGGCGCCACCACGATGCTGCTGTTCGCCCCGGCGGTCCCCTTCGGGGCTCCCGTGGCCGCCGTCGCCGGGGCCTTCGTGCTCGTGGCGATGGTCCTCGCGCTGAGCAGGCGCGACGGCAGCGTGGACACCTACCGCCTGGTCCTCGTGGGCATCGGCCTGAGCTCCGTGTGCACCGCCTACGTGAACTACCTGTTCACGGTGGCCGGCCAGCACGGCATCGCACAGGTGATGCGCTGGCTGGTCGGCAGCGTCAACGACGCCACCTGGACGGGGGTGTCCACCCTGGCGGGCGCGCTCGCCGTGTGCGGGCTGTGCGCCGCCCTGCTGGACCGCTCCCTGGCGGGCATGTCCCTCGGCGACCAGCTCGCCCGGGGCCTCGGCACCCGGGTGGGCGGCGTCCGCACCGCGACCCTGCTGCTCGGCGCCGGGGCCGCCGCGCTGGCCACCAGCGTCACGGGCCCGATCGCGTTCGTCTCGCTGATCAGCGGTCCGATCGCGGTCCGGCTGGTGGGCGCCGACCGGGCCGTGGCCCTGGCCGTGCCGATCGGCGCCGTCATCGTGCTGGGCTCCGACGTCCTCGCCCAGCACGGCCCTCTGATCAGCCCGGTCCCGACGGGCGTCCTCACGGCGCTGCTCGGCGCCCCCTACTTCGTCTGGCTGATCCTCCGGCGCAGGCAAGGAGCCACCGCATGAGCGCACGACCCGAACTCGCCGCCCCCGAAGCCGGCTTCCGGCTGGAGGCCCGCGGCATCAGCGCCGGCTACCCGAACCGGCGGATCATCGAGGAGCTGTCCCTCGGGATCGAGCCGGGCCGGATCACCGCGCTGGTCGGACCCAACGCCTGTGGGAAGTCGACCCTGTTGAAGTCGGTCGCCCGGCTGCTGCCCGTCGCGGACGGCTCGGTCCTCCTCGAAGGCCGCGACATCCACGGCCTGTCCACCCGCGAGGTGGCCCGGCGCCTCGGCATCCTGCCCCAGTCGCCGGTCGCCCCCGAGTCCATCACCGTCGGCGACCTCGTCTGGCGCGGCCGCCATCCGCACCGCCGGTTCGGGCAGCGGCGCACGGCCGCCGACGACGAGGTCATCGCGGACGCGCTCATGGCGACCGGCACGGCCGAGCTGATCGACCGCCCCGTCGACCAGCTCTCCGGCGGCCAGCGCCAGCGCGTGTGGATCGCCCTCGCGCTCGCCCAGGACACCCCGACGCTGCTCCTGGACGAGCCGACCACCTACTTGGACATCGCCCACCAGATCGAGGTCATGGACCTCCTCGCCGACCTCAACGAACAGGCCGGCAAGACGATCGTGCTGGTGTCCCACGACCTCAACCAGGCCGCCCTGTACGCCTCGACGATCGTCGCCATGCGCGACGGCCGGATCGTGTGCCAGGGCAGCCCGGAAGAGGTGCTCACCGAGCGGACCGTGGCCGAGGTCTTCGGCCTGGACTGCCTCGTCGTCCCCCATCCCCGATCCCGGCGCCCCCAGATCTTCCCCCTGGGCCGTCGTACCCCCGCATAGGAGAGAACCGCCATGTCCGTCCTGAACAGACCGCGCCGCCGCCCGGCCGCCCGTGCCCTCGCCGCCCTGACCGCGGCCGCCGCCTGCCTCGGCCTGCTCACCGCCTGCAGCGAGGACTCGACCGCCACGAAGGACAAGCCGGCCGCCGCCGGCGCCGACGCCTCCGCCGGCTTCCCGGTCTCGCTCACCAACGCGTGGGGCACGACGGAGGTCAAGAAGAAGCCGGTGAAGGTGGCGACGGTCTCCGACGGCGACACCGCCATCGCGCTGGCCCTCGGCATCGTCCCGGTGATCACGCCGGACGTCGAGGACGGCAGCAAGATCCCCGAGTACAAGCAGCGCGCCATCGACAAGCTGGGCGCCGGCAAGCTGAAGACCTACGACGACACCGACGGCACCGCCTACGAGGCCATCGCCGCCGAGGCCCCGGACGTCATCCTCGGCATGAACACCTGGGAGATGGACGCCGACTACGCCAAGCTCCAGCCGATCGCACCCGTGGTCACCTTCACCGACAAGGCCCACGCCGACACCCTCACCTGGCAGGACCGGCTGAAGACCGCCGCCAAGGCCCTCGGCCTGAGCGCCAAGGCGGACGAGGTGATCGCGGCGAACGAGAAGGCCACGGCGGACGCCGCGGCCGCGCACCCCGAGTTCAAGGGCAAGACGTACACCTACACGGTCGTCCACCCCGAGCAGATCAGCTTCATGTCCTACGCCGCCCAGGACCCGGGCGTCTTCGAGAAGCTCGGCTTCACCAAGACCGACAAGGCGAAGAACTACGCGCCGGACAAGAACGCCGTGAGCCTGGAGAACCTCGACCAGCTCGACGCCGACGTCCTCCTCGTCACCTACCCGTTCGGTGACCGGGGCGTGATCAGCGCGACCGAGCTGGAGTCCAACAAGCTGTTCCAGTCACTGAACGCGGTGAAGAGCAAGCACTTCACGGTGATCCCCTCGGACAACTCGCTGTCCTCGGCCATCGCCTACCCGGACCCGCTGAGCGCCCCGTGGGTCGTCGAGCAGCTCACCCCGCTGCTGGCCAAGGCCGTCGCCGGCCAGTAGCCCCACCGCCGGCACCCGCCCGCCGTCCGGGCCCGCCTCCTCCTCGCGGAGGCGGGCCCGGATTGCGCGCACGGTGTCAGCATCGTGGCCCTCGCGTTGGATGCGGCGCTCGCACCCCGACGTAGCGTGGCCGCATCCCGGATGTACCGGACGGATGTGAAGGAGCAGTCAGATGTCCACCCGCAGTCCCCGCTCGGTCGTCACCTTCCCCATCGTGCTCAGGGAGCTGACGGTGCTGCGCGTCTCGGACGTGACACCCGGGATGCGGCGGGTGACGCTCGGCGGGCCCCAGCTGCACGCCTTCGAGCACGCGGGCCTGTCCCTCCCGCCGCTGCGCACCGAGGGCTTCGACGACCACGTCAAGTTCTTCTTCGCCGAGGAGGGCCGTGACCCGGTGCTGCCCCGGCAGAACGTGAGCAGCCTGGACTGGCCCTCGGACGGCCGCCCGATCTCCAAGGACTACACGCCGGTGCGGTTCGACCCGGTGGCCGGGGAGATCGACTTCGACTTCGTCCGGCACGACGGCGGCGTCGCCTCGGCCTGGGCGCAGCAGGCCGCTCCGGGCCAGGTGACCTGGATCGCCGGGCCGAAGATGTCGCACGGCCACCCCGACGGCGCCGACTGGCTGCTGGTGATCGGGGACGAGACGGCCCTGCCCGCGATCGGCCGGTGGCTCGCGGAGATGCCGGCGGGCACCCGGGCCCGGGTGTTCGTCGAGGTCGGCGAGGACAGCCACCGCCAGGAACTGCCGACGAAGGCCGACGCCGAGGTCACCTGGCTGGTCCGCGACGGTGTTCCGGCCGGCCGCAGCGACCTGCTGGAGCGCGCGGTACGGGACATGGAGTGGCTGCCGGGCACGGTCTTCGTCTGGGCGGCCGGGGAGGCCGTCACCCTGAAGGGCATCCGGCGCCATCTGACGGTGGACCGCGGTGTCCCGCGCGAGCAGACGCACATCACCGGCTACTGGAGGCGGGCGGAGGTCGCGCCCGGCCTCGCCGAGCCCGCCGACCCGGACGTCCTCGAGGGCGAGGACGCGCACGGGCGGCTGCACGAACTCACCGACCTGGCACCGGGGCTGGCGATCCGCGTGGCCGTGACGCTGGGTCTGGTCGACCTCGTCTACCAGGGCGTACGGGAGGCCGCCGAGCTGGCCCGGCGCAGCGGGACCGAGCCGCGCACGCTGGGCGCCCTGCTGAAGTACCTCGTGGAGATCGAGGTGTTCGAGCTCGCGGACGACGGGTACCGGCTCACGCCCGTGGGCGAGGAACTGGTCGAGGACGACCACTCGTTGGAGGAGTACGACCTGCGCGGCGCCCAGGCCGCCTTCGACCTGTCGCTGGCCGGCCTCGCCGAGCGGCTGCGCACGGGCGGGAACGGCTGCCGCACGGCCTCCGGCGAGACCCTGGCCGAGGCGCTGCGCACCGATGTGCGGCTCGGCGGTTCGGCCCGTACCGCGATCGAGGACGAGGCCCGCTGGGTCGCGCCCGGGGTGGCCGGGGCGTACGACTGGTCGGCGGTGGACGTGCTCGGTGCGTCGGGCAGCGGCGCCGGGACCGTGGTCAACGCGCTCGTGAAGGAGTTCCCGGGGCTGCGGGTCCGGCTCGCCGCCCTGCCGTCGGTGCTGGGCGTCCTCGGCGGGGAGATCCTCGATCCCGAGGTGCTGCCCCGGGTGGAGCTCGTACCGCAGACCCACCCGGTGCCCTCCGGTGCCCGGACGCTGCTGCTGTGCAGGCTGCTGGAGTGGCTGGCCGACGAGGACGCGGTGCTGACCCTCGCCGAGGCCGCGGCGGCCCTGCCCGCCGGCGGGGAGCTGGTGCTGGTCGAGCAGTTGGAGGCGGCCGACCCGGACGACATCGACGCGGTCCTGCACCACCTGCGGCTCACCGCGGCGTTCGGCTCCGGGCTGCGTTCGGCCGGGGACGTGGCCGGGCTGGCGGAGCGTGCCGGGCTCGAGGTCCGCGCGTCCCGCGACATCGGCTGGGACCACCGCCTGTGGGTGCTCGGCCCGCAGTCCTGACCCCGGGGGCCGGGACCGGCCCTCGGATTACCCCGGGCAACGCACAGGGCGGCGCCTTCGCGACGAGACCGTCGTGAAGGCGCCGCCCTGTGTGCGTCCGCCTGCCTACGCCGCCGGCTTTCCGCTCTCGCGCCCGTCGACGTACGTCGCCACCACCTCGATGCCGCCGATGCGCGAGACCTCCACGCGCCGCGGGTCGTCGCCGAGCACGACCAGGTCGGCGCGCTTGCCCGGGGTGAGGCTTCCCGCGCTGTCCTCCCAGTGGCAGGCGTAGGCGCCGGCCATGGTGTAGGCGTACAGGGCCTCGTCGACGGCGATGCCCTCGTCCGGGCCGATCAGCCGGCCGGATTCGGAGGCCCGCTCGGCCATGAACTGGATGGCCCGCAGCGGCGAGCCGTCCGTCACGGGCCGGTCGGAGCTGCCGACCAGGGTGATGCCGTGGTCGAGGAACCCGCGGCCCCGGTACAGCCACGGCGCCCGCTCCTCGCCCATGATGGCCGCGTAGTCGTCGCCGAAGTACCGCAGGAAGTTGGGCTGCACGACCGCGCTGACGCCCAGCCGGGCGATGCGCGGGAGCTGGTCGGGGCGGATCAGGCCGGCGTGCTCGATGCGGTGCCGGGCGCCGGGGCGGGGCCGCAGCCGCTGGGCCCGTTCCAGGGCGTCCAGGGCCACGTCGGCCGCGCGGTCGCCGATGGCGTGCACGGCGAGCTGCCAGCCGGCGAGGTGGCCGTCCACGATCGACTGCGCGAGCACCTCGGGGTCGTCCTGCAACTGGCCGCCGTGGTCGAGTCCTTCGTACGGGGCGCTCAGGGCGGCGGTACGGGCCATCATGCCGCCGTCGGTGAAGATCTTCAGCGCGCCCACGGAGAGCCAGTCGTCGCCGAAGCCGGTGCGCAGGCCGAGGTCGAGGGCCTTGGGGATGCCGTCCGCCTCGTGTGCGGCGACCGTGCGCAGCCGGTCCGCGGAGACCATCAGCTGCACGCGCAGCGGCAGCAGCCCCTTCTCGCGGGCGAGTTGGTAGGCGCCCAGCTCGACCGGGCTGTGGCCGAAGAGGGTGCCGCCGATGCCCGCCTCGGCGCAGGCGGTGACGCCTTCGGCCAGGCAGGTCCGGGCGGCCCGTCCGATCGCCTCGGTCAGCTCCTCCTGGGAGTAGGGCAGTCGCAGCGCGCGGGCGGCGCCCATCGCGCCTTCGGCGAGGAAGCCGTTCTCGTGGGGCACGTCGGCGGGGAGCAGGTCCAGGACGGCGGTGTTGACGACGCAGCCGTGCCCGGAGTCGTGCAGCACGTACAGCTTGTGCCCCTGGCTCACGCGGTCCAGGTCGGCGGCGGTGAGGTGGCGGCCCAGTGCCCGCTGGTCGTAGCCGACGATGCTCACCCAGGCGCCGGGCGTGTTCTTGCGGGCGACGGCCCGCGCCACGGCCGCGAGCGCGTCGTCGACCCGTGTGCAGCCCGCGATGCCGGCGGTGTTCTGCTTGAAGCCGGTCCAGGGCAGGTGCACGTGGGCGTCGATGAACCCGGGCAGGACGGTGGCGCCCTGGAGGTCGATCACCTCGCGGGCGGGCAGCGAGGCCACGGCCTCGTCCAGGCCGAAGATCCGGCCCTGCCAGATGCCGAGTTCACGGGCGACCGGATGGTCCGGGTCCATGGTGAGGATGCGGGCGTTGGTCAGCTTGGTGCAGAGCATCGGCGGTGTCGTCCCCTGTGGGTGTCGGCGGGTGCGGGTCAGTTGTCCGTCGACCGGGCGAGGGAACGGGGGCGCAGATCGGTCCAGTTGGCCTCGATGAAGTCCAGGCACGCTTCCCGGGTGTTCGCGTCGAGGACGACCGTCCATCCGCCGGGCACCTCGGCGAAGGACGGCCAGAGCGAGTGCTGTCCCTCGTCGTTCGCCAGGACGAGGAAGCGGCCTTCGGCGTCGTCGAACGGGTTGGTGCTCACGGTGGGTGCCTCCCGGGAACGTCATGATTAGGTTAGGCTCGCCTAATTGCGACGAGCTTAGTCTCTTCCCCTTGCCGCTCACAAGGAGATCCCGATGCGCCTGACCGATCCCGTCTCCGGCCGCGGCGCCGACACGGAGCACGCCTTCGCCGCGTACGGACTGCCCGGCGAGCCCGGCACCGAGGCGTTCTGGGCGGCCGCCCGGACCCCGGCGTCGGTCCCTGCCGACGGCGGGGGCTGGTCGACCCTGTTCCTGTGGCGCGGAGGACCTGCGAGCATCGGTTTCGAGAGCTGGTCGGAGCCGGTGCCGCTGCGCCGGTGGGGAGGCACGGACTGCTGGTACGCCGAGGTCCCGATGCCCGAGCGGCTGCGCGTGACCTACCAGTTCCTCGTCGACGACGCCGCGCACGCCGACCCGTTCAACCCGGCCGGGGCGGGCGGTGACCGGTCCGTCGCCGCGACCCCGGACGCCCCGGCCCAGCCGCACTGGCCCGTCATCGGCGCCGCGGACGTACTGCCCCTGCCCCGCGCCCGGGTGCGCTGGAGCAGCGAGCGGCTCGGCGGGCGGCGCACCGTACGGGTCCACCCCGCGGGCGGCGGCGGACCGGTGGTCCTGCTGCTCGACGGGGACGACTGGCTGTACCTGCACCCGGCCATGACCGCCTTCGACTCGGCCGTCGCCGCGGGCGACATGCCCCCCGTCACCCTCGTCTTCCTGCCCGTCCGGGACCGGGAGGCCGAGTTCGCGTGCCGGCCCGCGCTGTGGGAGGCGGTACGGGACGAGCTGCTGCCGCTGGTGGCCGACACCGGCCTGCCCGCGGACGCGGACCGGCTGGTGGTGGCCGGGCAGAGCCTCGGCGGGCTCAGCGCGCTGTACGCGGCGCTGGAGTTCCCGGACCTGGTGTCCCGGGTCGCCTGCCAGTCCGGCTCCTTCTGGTGGGCCCCCGGGGCCGTGGACCTCGCGGACCCCCTGGGCGGCCCGGCCGGCGGAGCCCTCGCCGCGCGGCTGCGCGAGCGCCCCGCCCCGGCCGGTCTGCGGATCGCCTTCGACGTGGGCGAACACGAGACGCGGATGCTCCCCCACTGCGAAGAGGTCGAGGCCCTGACCGTCCGGTCCGGCGCGGCCGTGCGGGTCTCCCGCTCCCCGTCCGGCCACGACCGCGCGGGCTGGCGGCACGCCCTGCTCCGCGACGTGGCCTGGGCGCTGGGCTGAGCCTGCCGGAAGCCTGCCGGGGACCTGCCGGGACCCGCCCGCCGCGGAAACTCCGGTGCCCGCCGGCGGGGGCGTGTGGCAGGGTGCCCGCATGTCCAACGGCGTCTCCCATCCCGTCTTCCGCACGTCCGACCCCGCCGCGGCCCTCGCCACGGCCCGCCGGCTCCTCGCGCTGGGCGAGCGGGAGTACGCTCAGGTGTCGGTGGACGTGGAGCTCCGCTCGGTCGCCGGTGTGCTGCGGCTGCGCCGGGCGGTGCCGGACGTCTGGTTCAGCACGGACGACGCCGAACTCCACGCGTCCGAACTCACCGAGGACGCGGCCGGACTCGCCCCTCTGCTCCCGCTCTGGGCATCGATGCTGGACCGGCCCGTCGGCAGCGTCGAGGACGCGTTCACCGCCGCGGTGGGCAGCGACTACGGCTCGGTGCGCTGGCACCAGGTGATCTGGCCGGAGGTTCCGGAGCTCGGGTACGGCGGCAGGGTGGAGCACGACGGGGTCACCGTGGTGTTCAACTGCGACGCCGAGGGCGCCGACCGGCGGGCCGGCGCCCACACCGTGTGCGTCGACGTACAACGGACCGGCGCCGCCGCGCGGTACGCGCAGTGGCTTGCCGGGCGGGTCGGTCTGGCGGTCGTCGGGCCGCCGGCCTAGCTACCGGGCCACCGCCAGGCAGTAGGCCTCGTCCGTGGCGAGGAGGTTGCGGTGGGTGTCCTCGGCGGTGACGACGCCGTCGTCCAGGACGAGGACGCGGTCGGCCGCGTCCAGCAGGGCCGGGCTGCTGGTGATCACGACGGTGGTGCGGCCGCGGCGCAGCTCGGCGATGTTGCGCGCGATGAGCTGCTCGGTGACCGCGTCCACCGCCGTCGTCGGATCGTGCAGGACGAGGACTTCGGTGTCGGCGGCGAGGGCGCGGGCCAGCGACAGCCGCTGGCGCTGCCCGCCGGAGAGGTTCGCCCCGCGGTCGCGGACGGCGTAGTCGAGCCCCTCGCGGTGCAGGGCGACGACATCGGTCAGCATGGACGCCGCGACGGCCTCGTCCACCGTGCCGCTGGTGCCCGACGGGTCGATGTTCGTGCGCAGGGTGCCCGCGAAGATCTCCGCGTCGTACGGGTTCACCAGCATGTGCGCGCGGACCGCCTCGATCGACAGGTCGGCGATCTCCTGCCCGCTGACCCGCACCACGCCCTCGTACGCCTCGGGCGGCACCTTCACGGACAGCACCGCGGCGAGGTCCGCGGCCGCGCGCGGCTGGTAGGCGGCGACGGCCACGAACTCACCGGCCGGCACCTGGAACTTGAGCGCGCGCAGGGCCCCGTACCGGACGCAGTCCAGGTCCAGGTCCCCGCCCGCGGCCGGGCGCTCCGGCCCGGGGGTGGTGACCGGCGGCGCGACCAGCACCAGGGCCATCCGCTCGGCCGAAGCCCGCGCCATCATCACGTACTTGGGCATGTCCGAGAACATCTTCAGCGGTTCCATGATGAACTGCGCCAGCCCGACGGCCATGACGAGCTCCCCGATGGTGATCCGGCCGTCGAAGGCCAGCCAGCCCGCCGTCAGGGTCACCGCGACGGCGAGGGCGGCGTTGAGGGCCATGGCGGTGCCCGCGTACGCCCCGTTCGCCACGGCCACCGTGACCGCCTGCTGCTTCGCCTCGGTGCTGACCTTGCGGTAGGAGCGGAACGCCGCGTGGTTGCCGCCGAAGCCGTGCAGCGGGCGCAGGCCGGTGATCAGGTCGGCGACCTTCGCACCCGCCCGGGCCACCCTGGCCTGCTGTTCGCGGGTGCTGGAGCCGATCCGCTTGGACATCACGCTCAGGATCGACAGGATCAGCGCCGTGCCCACGATCACCAGCAGGCCGAGCCGGAGGTCGGCCAGCCCCAGGGCGACCGCCGCGACCAGCACCGCGACCAGCGAACTGATCAGCAGCGGCACGACCTCGATGATGTCGGCCGTCTGGTCGGCGTCCTCGGTGGCGATGGTCAGCACCTCGCCGGACTTGAGGTCGACGTCCCTGGCCACCGGCTGGAGCCCGCAGTCCGCGACCTTCACCCGCCAGCGGTGCGCCTCGGTCGTGTTGGCCTTCTGCAGGATGCGCATGCCGAACCGCCACGACAGCGACACCGTCGTGATGATCACGGCCAGTGCGGCGATCGACACGGCGAGCGCGCCGAGGCTGCGCTCCCCCTGCATCGTGTGCTCGACGATCAGGCCGAGTGCGATCGGGAAGGCCGTCTCACCGGCCTGGTAGAGGCCCATGAGGACGGTGCCGCCGGCCATGGCGCCGATGTTGCGGCGCAGGGCGGTGCGGAGGATGTCGGACCCCGACTGGGGCCGCTGCGCGTCAGGAGTCTTCATCGAGGTGGCGGGCAATCGCTTCCGGGGTTCGCAACATGAACAGATCACGGATCGTGATCACAGGACCGTACTCGCGGCGGAGCAGACCGATCAGCCGCACCGCCAGCATGGAGTGTCCCCCGAGGGACACGAAATCGCTCACCGCACTCACTTCGTCGTCGTCCAGGTCCAGCGCCTCGGCGAAGAACTCGCACACGACCTGCTCGGTCTCCGTCTCCGGGCCGCGCTCCCCCGCGGTGGTCAGCGCGCCGAGCGGCTTGGCCTCCGGCAGCGCCTTGGTGTCTGCCTTCCCGTTCACGGTGAGCGGGATGGCCTCGACCTGCGCGTAGTGCGTCGGGCGCAGGAAGTCCGGCAGCGCGGCGCCCACGGCGCCGGCGACCTCCGCCAGGTCGGCGCCGTCCAGTACGAGGTAGGCGGCCAGCCGGTGGGCGCCGTCGACCTGCGGGTCGGGCTGGGCGACCGCGGCGACGAACCGCACCGCGGGGTGCGCGGCGAACGCGGCCTCGACCTCGCCCAGTTCGACGCGGTGGCCGCGGATCTTGACCTGCTGGTCGGTGCGGCCCAGGTACGTCAGGTTCCCGTCGGGCCGCCGGGCCACCAGGTCCCCGGTGCGGTACATCCGCTCGCCGGGCGCGCCGAACGGGCAGGCGACGAACCGGTCCGCCGTCTGGGCGGGCTGCCCGAGGTAGCCGCGCGCGATGCCGATGCCGGCCACGTACAGCTCGCCCGGGACGCCGTCCGGCAGCGGGCGCAGCCACGGGTCGAGCACGTACACGTCCGTGTTGTCGATGGCCACGCCGACGACCGGGTCCTCGCATTCGAAGGTGCCGACGCCGAGGGTGTTGATGGTGTATTCGGTGGGCCCGTACAGGTTGTAGCCGACCGTGCCCTCGGTCTCCGCGAGCCGCTGCCACAGCGTCGGGGTGACGGCCTCGCCGCCGAGCAGGACGAGCGCGGGGCGCCGCGCGGGATCGTCCAGGAGGCCTTCGGCCACCAGCTGCTGGGCGTAGGTCGGCGTCACGTTGATGACGTCGATCCCGTGCTCGAGGCAGTACTCGACCAGCCGGGGCGCGTCCCGGCGCAGTTCCTCGTCGCAGATGTGCACCTCGTGGCCGTCGGCGAGCCACAGGAGCTCCTCCCACGACATGTCGAACGCGAAGGACACGGTGTGCGCGATGCGGAAGGTGCGGTGGCCGTGCTCGGCGAGCACCGGCTCGAAGATCCGGCGCTGGTGGTTGACCAGCATGTTGGTGAGTCCGGCGGACTCGGTCACCACGCCCTTGGGCCGCCCGGTGGATCCGGAGGTGTAGATCGTGTAGGCGGGGTGCCGCAGGCGGTCCGGGTCCTCCGGCGCGTACGTGGTGAACGGCTCGGCGGCGGGGAGCGGCCGGTCCAGCTCGATCAGTTCGCCGGACAGCCGGGGCGACACGTCGCTCACCGTGAGGATCAGGTCGGGACGGGCGTCCTCGACGATCGCGGCGATCCGCTCGTCCGGGTGGTCCAGTTCCAGCGGTACGTACGCGGCTCCGGTGCGCAGGACCGCGAACAGGGCCACGATCCAGTCGGGGCTGCGCGGGATCGCGAGGGCCACGGTCTTCTCGGGGCCGATGCCGCGTCCGGCGAGCACTCCGGCCACGTCGCGGCTGCGGTCGCGGAGCCGGCCGAAGGTCATGGTCCGGCCGTGGGCGACGAGCGCGACCCGCTCCGGGTCCCGGTCCGCCGCCCGGTCGAACCGGTCGACCACGGTGTCCGTGCCGATCTCCGTGCGGTCGGCGGAGCCGGGCTCGGGGCCGAGCCCGGGCAGCGCGCCGACCGGGCCGGTGGACCGGGCGAGGTCGTCGAGGACGCGCAGGTAGCCGTCCAGGAGCCGCCGGGCGGCCGCGGTGTCGTGGTCGCGGTACTCCAGTTTGACGGTGAGCCGCTCGCCGGGGGTGACGACCCAGGTGAAGGGGTAGTGGGTGGAGTCGTCGGCGCGTACCGAGGTGATGCCGTGGCGGGCGTTCATCTCGGCGAAGGCGTCCATGTCCAGGAAGTTCTGGAGCACGAACAGGTTGTCGAACAGGGTGTCGTGGCCGCTGGCCCGCTGGATCTCGCCGAGCCCGAGGTGCTCGTGCTCCATTGCCGCGACCCTGGCCTCCTGCACGGCCGAGAGGTAGTCCCGTACGGTGTCGGCCGGCCGGGGCCGCGTCCACATGGGCACGGTGTTGAGGAGGACGCCGACGATGTCGGACAGGCCCTCGCCCTCGCGGCCGGAGACGGTCACGCCGAACACGGCGTCGGAGCGGCCCGTGTGCGCCCCGAGCAGCAGGCCGAACGCGCCGGTCAGCACCGAGTTGAGGGTGACGCCGTGCGCCCTGGCCGTGTCCCGCAGCAGGTCCGACTGTTCGGCGGGGAGCGTGTGCACGAGGGTGCGCGGCAGGTCGTCGACGAGGACCGGCGCCGGTCCGGCGAGCAGGGTCGGGCCCGCCAGGCCGGTCAGGTGCTCCGCCCAGAAGCGTTCCGAGGCGGCGGAGTCCTTGGCGTCGAGGGCGCGGGCGTAGTCCTCGAAGCCCGGGGTGGCCGCGGCGGTCGGCGCCAGTTCGCCCGCGAGGGCGGCCCGGTAGGCGTCGAACAGGTCCCGCAGCACGATCTCGCGGGACCAGCCGTCCCACAGCAGCAGGTGGTAGCTGAGCAGCAGGCCGTCGCGGCCGTCGGGCAGGTGCACCACGGTCAGCCGGATCAGCGGCGGCCGGTCCGGGTCGAATCCCGTGTCGCGGTCCCGGGCGAGCAGCGCGTCGACCTCGTCCTGCGTGCGCAGGGTGAGCGTGCGGACGCCGACCCGCCGCCTGGCCGCGAGGACCTGGACGGCGTTGCCGTCTTCGTCGGTGGTGAAGCCGGCGCCCACGACGGGGTGCCGCGCGATCACCCAGGCCATCGCGTCGGCCAGCGCCTCGGTGTCCAGGCGCCGGTCGAAGGTGAACCAGCTCTGGGCGACGTAGTGTCCCGCCGGGCCCGCCATCTGGGCCTGGAAGAACAGGCCGCGCTGGAGCGGGGTGACCGGCGCGGTCCGTTCGGCCGTGGTGGCGGCCGCCGCGAGGCGTTCCAGTGCGCCGCGCCAGTGTTCGGTGATCTCGTCGGGGACGCCCTCGGCGAGGGTGAAGGCCGCGTACAGGCTGCCGGTGGCCGCGTCGGTCCACGCGTTGACCTCGACGGCGTACGGACTGCCCTGGTCGCCGCCGGTGATCTGCGGGACCTTCGATTCGCTCCCCCGGCCGAGGTAGTTGAACAGCACCTGCGGGCGGGCGGTCAGCAGCGGGGCGGTCTGCGCGTTGAGGTACCGGAGCCGGCCGTACGCGACGTGCGCCTGCTCGTCCGGCTGGCGTTCGGCGACCTCGCGGGCCGCCGCGACGGGATCGGTGTGCGCCGTGAGCCGTACGGGCGCGATGGAGGTGAACCAGCCGACCGTACGGGTGTAGTCGTGGTGCGCCAGCGCCGGGACCCGGCCGTGCCGCTCCAGGTCGATCGCGAGATCGGCCGGGGCGGGCTGGACGGCGGTCAGTGCGGTGCGCAGCGCGCCGCACAGCAGCTCGGTGAGACCGGTGCCGAGGGCGGCGGGCGCGGTGCGCGTCACCAGGTCGCTCGTTTCCGGCGGGAGTACGACGGTGGTCTCGCGCAGCCTTCCGACCTCGCTCAGCAGCGGGGGCGCCTGGAGCGTGTCGGCCCAGTGCCCGAGGTCGGTGAGGACGTGGGCGGACGGGTCGGCCAGGGCGGCGGCGTACTGCGCGTAGGAGGTGGTGGGCGGCGCCAGGGCGGTCCCGCGGACGGCGGCGGCCAGGTCGTCGAGGAGGACCAGCCAGGACACCGAGTCGACGGCGAGGTGGTGCACGGTGACCACCAGGGTCCGGCTCGCCTCCAGCCAGGAGAACGCGATGACGTCCCCCGCCTCGGGGTCGAGCCGTCCGGCGGCCTCGTTCGCCGCGGCCGTCGCGTCGGCCGCCTCCGTCCGTACGACGGTGGCCTCACGGGCGGGTTCGGTGCTCAGCGCCCACACCCCGTGCTCGACGCGCAGCCGCAGCCTGAGGGCCGGGTGCGCGGCGACGACGGTGTTCGCGGCGCGCCGGACGTCGGCGAAGCCGGTGCCCTCGGGCGCCACGAACGTCCTCGCCTGGGCGAACCGGTCGAGGGAGCCGCCCAGTTCCCGCTGGCGCAGGATGATCGGGGTCGGCGCCAGCGGGCCGTCCTCGCGGACGGCGGGCGCGGACGCGGACGCGGACGCGGGCCCGGCGGGCGGCGGGGTGCTCGTCGCCAGGTGCCCGGCGAGCGCGCGCGGTGTCTTGAGCAGGAACACGTCCCGCGGGGCGATCGCGAGACCGAGCGCCCTGGCCCGGTTCACCACGGTGATGGCGAGGATGCTGTCGCCCCCGGCCCGGAAGAAGTCGCAGTCGGCGTCCACGGAGGCGCCGGGCAGCGTCCGCGTGAAGATGTCCACCAGTGCGGTGAGCGCGGAGCCGGGCGCCGCCGCGGCATCGCCGGGCTCCTCGCGGAGCGCGCTCGCGCGCTCGGTCAGGGCCTTGCGGTCCAGTTTTCCGTTGACCGTCAGCGGCAGGGCGTCGACCGTCAGGATCCGCCCGGGCACCATGTGCGCGGGCAGCTTCGCGGACAGCGGGCCGGTGAGGTCGGCGGGCACCCGGCCCACGACGTGCGCGACCAGGTGGTCTCCGCTGTCGGCCACGGTGACGGCGGCGTCGACCACCCCGTCGAGTTCCCTGATCGCGGACTCGACCTCGCCGAGCTCGACGCGGAAGCCCTTGAGCTGCACCTGGTCGTCGGCGCGGCCGACGAACTCCAGCTCGCCGTCGAGGGTCCGGCGGGCCAGGTCGCCCGTGTGGTACATCCGGGATCCGTCGCCGGCGAACGGGTCCGCCACGAACCGGCCCGCGGTCAGCGCCGGCCGGCCCAGGTAGCCGAGCGAGACCTGCTCGCCCGCGACGTAGATGGCGCCGACCCGGCCGGGCGGCACGGGCCGCAGCCGCTCGTCGAGGAGGTAGGTGGTCAGCCCGGGGATCGGGCCGCCGATCGGGCTGACGTCGTCGCCGTGGGCGAAGTCCCCGTCGGTCAGGACCCGGTGGGTGACGTGGACGGTGGTCTCGGTGATGCCGTACATGTTGACGAGCTCGGGCGTGCCGGCGCCGTGCCGGGCGACCCAGTCGCGCAGCCGTCCGAGATCCAGCGTCTCGCCGCCGAAGACGATCCGGCGCAGCGCGGGGAGCGGCTCGTCCGCCTGCCGGTCGGCCTCGACGAACTGGTAGAAGGCGGACGGGGTCTGGTTGAGCACGGTCACTCCGCGCTCGCGCACCAGCCGGTGGAAGTCCACCGGGGAGCGGGTCAGCCCGTACTCCGGCACCAGCAGCTCACCGCCGTGGGCCAGCGCGCCCCACAGCTCCCAGACCGCGAAGTCGAAGGAGTACGAGTGGAACTGGACCCACACGTCCCGCGGACCGAAGTCCATGCCGGGCCGGGTGTTCGCGAGCAGGGCCACCACGCTGGAGTGCGGGACGACCACGCCCTTGGGCCTGCCGGTCGAGCCGGAGGTGTAGATCACGTAGGCGGGGTCGTGCCAGTCGGCCCCGGCGGCGGCCCCGGTGGCGGCTGCGCCGTCCTCGCGAGGCGGTTCGTCGCCCTGTACGAGCACGCGGGCCGGCACGCCCGCCCGGTCCAGCAGCCGGGTGAAGCGCTCGCGGTGCTCGCGCTCGACGAGCACGACCTGCGGAGCGGAGTCGGCGAGGATGTACTCCAGCCGGTCGTCGGGGTAGGCGAGGTCGAGCGGGACGTACGCGCCGCCCGCGGTGACGATCGCGACCAGGGCGACGACCTGTTCGACCGAGCGGGGCACGGCGACGGCGACCCGTCCGCCCGGCCCGACCCCGGCCGCGCGCAGCACCGAGGCCAGCTCGTCCTTCGCGTCGGCCAGTTCCCCGTAGGTCAGGGAGCGGGTGGCGCCGTCGAGGGCGCACTGGGTGACGGCGGTCCTGGCCGGGTCCCGGTGTGCGGCGGCGTCGAAGAGCGCGCCCAGGGTCGTCGGGGCGAGCGGTGCGGGCCGCGCGGCCCGGGGCGCCAGGTCGTCGACGAGGGCGTCGGGCCGGGTGAGCAGGCCGGTGAGGGCGCGGGTGAACGTCTCCAGGATCGCGCGGGCGCTCTCCTCGCGCAGCAGCACGCCGTCGTAGATCAGGTTGAAGCGGGGCCGGCCGTCGGGCGCGCGCTCCACCACGAGCGTCAGCGGATAGTGCGGGGCGCCCTCGTTCACGATGCCGGCGATGGCGAGCGTGTCGCCGGGCTTGCGCAAGCCGGCCAGGTCGGTGGCGACGTCGAAGACCACCAGGGTGTCGAAGAGCGGTCCGGCACCGGTCTGCCGGCCGATGCGCGCCAGCGAGACGTGCTGGTGCGCCAGCACGGCGCTCTGGTGTTCCCGTACGGAGGCGAGCAGGTCCCGGGCCGTGGTGGCGGGGGCCCACCGGGCGCGCACGGGAATGGTGTTGATGAACAGGCCCACCATGTCCTCGATGCCCGGGACGTCCACGTCGCGTCCGGAGACCGTGGAGCCGAAGACGAGGTCCGTGCCGTGCAGGACCCCGCCCAGCGTCACCGCCCAGGCACTGTGCACGGCCACGCTCAGCGGTACTCCGGCCGCCCGGGCGGCCGCGTCGATGTCCTCGGCCGGCTCCACGGCGGTGTCGGCGAACCGGTCGGAAGGGGTGTGCCCCTCGGCGACCAGCGAGGGGCCGGGCAGGCCGGCGAGCTCCTCGCGCCACACCCGGTCGCTCTCGTCCTCGTCGCGGCCGGCGAGCCGGCGCACGTAGTCGGCGAACCCGCCGAGCGGGTACACGGTGCCCGGCGCGTGGTACTCGGCCAGCAGGGCCCGCAGCATCGGCGGCACGGACCAGCCGTCGGCGATGATGTGGTGGACGGTCTGCACCAGGACGGTGCGTCCGGAGCCGGCGCGGATGAGCGTGTAGCGCATCAGCGGGCCGGCGGCCAGGTCGAATCCGGCGCGGCGGTCCCGCTCGGCGAGGTCGCGGATCTCCTCGTCGCTGATGCCGGGGCGGTCCAGCGTGGTGAAGGGGGCCCGCGCACCGCCGTCGAGTACGGAGACCACCCGGCCGTCGGCGAGGGCGGTGAACCGTGCGGCCAGGTTCGGGAACAGCGTGAGCAGCCGGGTGGCCGCGGCCGCGAGCCGGTCGGCGTCCACCTCGCCGTCCAGCGTCAGCAGTTGCTGCTCGACGTAGCTGGCCGCGGAGTCGTCGTCGAACACCGAGTGGAAGTACAGGCCCTCCTGAAGCGGGGTCAGCGGCAGGACGTCCCGCAGGGCCGGGCCGTCGAGCTCGTCGACGTCGGCCTGGGTGAGCGCCACCAGGTCGAAGTCGCTGGGCGAGTGGCCGCCCCGTTCGAGTGCGGCCAGCCCGGTCAGGGCCTCCCGGAAGTACCCGCCGAGGGTCGTGATGTCCTCGTCGGTGAACATCCCGTCGGGCCAGGAGATGGTGGTGACCAGCTCGTACGCGCCGCTCGTGGCGGGTTCGGCGATCGCGTTGAACTCCAGGGCGCGCGGCAGGCGCATCCGCGGGTCGCGCTTCTCGCCCAACTGGCCGGTGGTTCCCGACAGTTCCCAGTCGCCTGCGGCTCCCGCGTCGAACCGGCCCAGGTAGTTGAACAGCACCTGGGGGGCCGGGGCGTCGAACGGGGTGCCGGCGAGGTGGCGCAGGGCGCCGTAGGACAGGCCGTTGGACGGTACGCGGGCGAGGTCTTCCTTGACCGCCTTGAGGGCGGCGGCCAGGTACCGGGGATCGGTGGGGTCGGCCGCCGGGCCGGGGTCGACGGTCACCGGGAACAGGGTGGTGAACCAGCCCACGGTCCGGGACAGGTCCGGTTCGAAGCCGGCGGTGTCGGCCACGAAGCGTGCTTCGCGGCCGTGGCCCTCCAGTTCGATGTGCGCGAACGTCTGTTCCCGTCCGAGGTCGCGCTGCCGGCGGGCCAGGGTGACGGCCAGCGCGGTCAGCAGCACGTCGTTGACGCCCGCGTGGAACTTCGCGGGGATCTCGCCGAGCAGCGCGGCCGTGGCCTCGGAGCCGACGGTGACGGTCGTCGTGCGCTCCCGGGCGACGGTGTCGGCCGCGGTCAGCGCGCGCCTGCCGACCGGTGCGTCCGCCCCGGGCAGGGGGCGCCGGTAGTGGGCGAGGTCCGCCTCGAACGCGGCGCGCTCCAGCAGCTGGGTCCACCGCCGGAACGAGGTGCCCGCCGGGTGCAGTTCGACGGGAGTGCCCGAGGCGGACTGCCGCCACGCCGTGGCGAGGTCCTCCCGCAGGATCCGCCAGGACACGCCGTCGACGACCACGTGGTGGGCGACCAGGACCAGTTGCCGGGCCGCGCGGCGCCAGACGGCGCGCAGCATCACGCCGCCCGCCGGGTCCAGCCCGGCCGTGGCGAGGTCGAGGCAGGCGTCGAGCGGCCCGTCGCTCTCCTGCCAGTGCGCGACGGCGCGGTCCGCCTCCGGGATGTCGAAGCTCCAGCGGTCGCCGCGCACCAGTCGGGCGCGCAGCATGTCGTGCCGTGCGACGACGGCGGTGAGGATCTCGTCGAGGGCCCCGGCGGTCAGCTCCGCCGGGGTGTTCAGCACCACGGACTGCACGAAGCCGTCGATCGCGTCCGTGGTCTCGCCGAGCCACTGCACGATGGGCGATCCCACGACGGAACCGGTCGCGACGTCGGCGTGGTCCACGGCGGCGGCGCCCTCCCGGCCGGCCACCGCCGCCAGCGCCCCGACGACGCTGTGGGTGAAGATCTGCCGCGCGGTGACGTGGAGACCCACCTCGCGCAACGCGCTCAGCAGCGAGATCGCCAGGATGCTGTCTCCGCCGAGCTGGAAGAAGTCCTGGTCGACACCGACCTCGTCCAGGCGCAGCAGGCCCGCGACGGCCGCGCAGACCAGGCGTTCGTTCTCGGTGGCGGGTGCGGCCGCCGAACTTGTCGCGACCTCGGGTTCCGGCAGCGCGCCGCGGTCGAGCTTGCCGTTGGCGGTGAGCGGGAACTCCTTCATCACGACGATGTGGGCGGGCACCATGTACTCCACCATGTGCCCGGCGGCCCACGCCTTGACCTCGTCGGCCCGCAGGTCCTCGCTGCCCGCGGCCGGGATCACGTAGCCGACCAGGTAGGTGCCGCCGGCCGCGTTCTTCCGCGCGACGACGCAGGTGTGCCGTACCCCGGGGTGTTCCGCGAGACCGACCTCGACGTCCTCGAGCTCCAGCCGCATGCCGCGGATCTTGATCTGGTTGTCGGCGCGGCCGAGGAAGTCCAGCGAGCCGTCCGGGGCGAACCGGGCGAGGTCACCGGTGCGGTAGAGCCGGGAGCCGTCGGCGGCGAAGGGGTTGGCGACGAACCGGGAGGCCGTCAGGCCGGGCGCGCCCACGTATCCGCGTCCGAGGAGGAAGCCTCCGACATACAGCTCTCCGCCGACTCCGACCGGGACGGGGCGCAGTTCGTCGTCCAGTACGTACAGCTGGGTGTTGGGGTTGGCCTTGCCGATGGACGTCGACATGCGTTCCGCGGCGCCGCGGTAGATGACGTGCGAGACGCCGATCGTGGTCTCGGCCGGGCCGTAGCCGTGGTACATGGGTATGTCGAGCCGGGCGCGGAACCGCTCGTACAGTTCCGGGGTCAGCACCTCGCCGCCGCACCACACGTGCCGCAGGCTGTCGAGGCGCCCGGAGTCGCCCGCCATCTCCAGCAGGACGTCCAGCATGGACGACACCAGGTAGGTGAAGGTCACGCGCTGTTCGGCGATCACGCCGAGCAGGTGGTGCGGGTCGCGTTCGCCGCCGGGCCGCAGGACCACCAGCCTGCCGCCGGACACCAGGGGCAGGAAGATCTCGTTGATGGATATGTCGAAGGACAGCGGGGCCTTGAACAGCGAGGCGTCGTCGTGGCCGAAGCCCAGGATCTCGTCGACCTGCCACAGCAGGCGTTCGCTGATCGCCTCGTGGCGGATCATCGCGCCCTTGGGGCGGCCGGTCGAACCGGAGGTGAAGATCACATAGGCGAGGGCGGCGCCGGGGGCGGTGATGCCGGTTCCCCCGCCGGGGTAGGAGCCGAACCGCCAGTCGGCCAGGTCGACGGGCACGGCCGCGGGTTCGGCCGGGTCGTGTTCGCCGGAGCGGCCCAGCTGGAGCACGACACGGGCGTCGTCGATGACGACGGCCCGGCGGGCGGCCGGCCACTGCGGGTCGAGCGGTACGAAGGCGGCGCCGGCCTGGAGCACGCCGAGCAGGCCGATGACCATGTCGGCGGAGCGGCCGAGCGAGATGCCGACGACCTGTTCCGAGGTGATGCCGCGTTCGATCAGGTGATGGGCCAGCTGGCTGGAGAGCTCGGCCGCCTGGCCGTACGTCAGCGAGCGGTGCTCGTCGACGACGGCGACGGCCTCCGGCCTGGTGCGGGCCTGTTCCAGGAACAGCTCCACGATGGTCGGGCGGACCCGGTCCGCGTCGGTGGCGTTCCACTCGGCCAGGGTCGCGAGCCGGGCGGCCGCGCTGGACGGGCCGATGGTGGCGAGGGACCGGTCGGGGAAGTCGGCGAGGTCGTCCAGGGCGAGCTGCGCGTCCGCCGGTACGACGCCTTCCGGGACGGCGATGCTGCGGCCGTCCGCGCCGATCTCCCAGCCGGCCGCCGCGGCGCCGCCGTTGTCGGCCCAGCCGAGGACGTCGGCGAACAGGGTGCCGGGGGTGAGGTCCATGCCGTCGGGGCTGGTGCCCGCGGCCCAGTAGGACAGCCCGATGGAGCACGCTGCGGCGATGGTCCTGTCGGAGTAGTCACCTGTCCGGCGGCGCACGCCGTCCAGGCGCGTCGGAGAAAGCCGCACGAGACGAGCGGTCGATTCCGTCATCGAAGACTCAACGCCCTTTCCAAATCCATAAATTGACCATGTGAATCAGGGCGGACCGGCTAGCTGCCCTCGCGCCAGGCCCGCCACAGGCGCGCGTACCGGCCGCCCAGGGCCACGAGTTCCTCGTGGGCGCCCTGCTCGACCACGCGTCCCGCGTCCAGCACGGCGATCCGGTCCGCCGCCATCGCCTGCGTCAGCCGGTGGGCCACGAACAGCGTGGTCCGGCCCGCGCAGGCGGCCATCACGGCGCGCTCCAGCTCGGCCGCGCCCTCGCTGCCCGCCTCGGCCGTCGACTCGTCGAGCACCACCACCGGCGACCGGCCCAGCACCAGGCGGGCCAGGGCGATCTGGGCGACCTTGGTGACGTCCAGGCGTTCGCCGCCCTCGCCCACCGGTGTGTTCAGCCCGCCGGGCAGCGCCTCGACCCACTCGCCGGCCCCGACCGTGCGCAGGGCCGCCATCAGCTCGGCGTCGGTGGCTTCCGGCGCGGCCAGCCGCAGGTCGTCCGCGAGCGGACCGGAGAACACGTGCGTCTCCTGCGTCAGGATGCTGACCAGGGCGCGGGCCCCGGCCTCGTCCAGACCTGCGAGGTCGTTGGTCCCGATGCGCACCGACCCGGCCTGCGGGGTGCCGATGCCGGCGATCAGCGCGGCCAGGGTCGACTTGCCCGCGCCCGTCGCCCCGACCAGGGCGAGCGAACCGCCCGCCGGGATCGTCAGGTCGACGTCGCGCAGGACGGGTTCCTCGGAGTCGGGATAGGTGAAGGTCAGCCCCTGCACCGTCACCGGGTACGGCACGTCGGCCGCCCGTGCGACGGCCGGTGCGCCCACCAGGCGGTCCTCCGCGTCCTCCCCGAGCACCCCGACGAGCCTGGTCAGGCTCGCGCCCGACTTCTGGGCCTCGTCGAAGGTGAACATGATGGAGCCGAGCGGGGTGAACAGCCGGTGGAACAGCAGCGGGGCCGCGGACACGTCGCCGAGCGTGGCGGCGTCGGTCTCCAGCAGGACGTACCCCACGACGATGATCAGTACCAGCCCGATGAACTCGGCGCGGTTCTCCCGGCCGACGAACCGGCCGAAGAGCCGGAACACCTCGATGCCGAGCTCGCGCACCCGCCACGACTCCTGCGTGACCTTCTCGCGGACGGCCCCCTCGAGCCGGTAGGCCCGGACGGTGTCGATGCCGTTCAGTCCGCTGATCAGGGCCTGCGCGCGGTCGGCCTGGACCGCCCGCTGCGTGCGGTAGAGCGGTGCGGAGTGGGGGAGGTACCAGCGCAGGGCCAGTGCGTACGCCGGCAGGGCGCAGGCGCCCGCCAGGCCGAGCCGCCAGTCCAGGCCGAACATGCCGAGCGTGGCGATGACGACGAGCACGCCCGCCGAGAACACCGTGGGGACGGCGGTGCGGATGCCCCTGGACAGTACGGCCACGTCGTCGCCGACCCGGGACAGTACGTCTCCCCGGCCGACCTGCTCGATCCGTGCGCTCGGCAGGCCCAGTACCGCCCGGACGGCGCCTTCGCGCAGCTGCGCGAGCAGGTCCGCTCCGAGCCTGCCGATCAGGTAGGTCGACAGTGCGGTGGCCGCCGCGCCGAGCAGCGCGGCGGCGACCATCAGGATGCCCGTCGTGACCAGGACCGAGCGGGCCTGGCCCTCGACCACCGCGTCGACGACGCGGCCGAGCAGGAGCAGCGGGAGTACCTGGAGCGCCGCCCCGGCGACGGTGGTGAACACGGCGGCGGACGTGAGCCACGGGATCTGGCGGCAGTGTGCCGTGACCCAGCGGGTGGCCTCCCGTCCGGTCGTCGTGCGCAGGGTCGACGGGACGGCGCGCGTTTCGGTGATGCTCACACTTGGCCGACCGACTTGACGAGCTCGTCGATCGCGTACGGCAGGGACAGCAGGGTGCCCTGCGACATGGCCGCGCCGACCGCCGGGCCCTCGCTGTCGAGGAGGTAGGACACCTTGCCGTTCTTGACCGCGGGCAGGTTGGCGAACAGTTCGAACTTCTTCAGCGCCTCCGTGTCGGCCTTGTCGTTGATGACGAAGATGCGGTCCACGTCGATCAGGTCCATGCGCTCGGGGGAGAGCGTGGTGTAGAACTTGCCGCCCGCGATCTTGTCGATCTCGGTCTGGTACTTGAAGCCGGTGCCCGTCACCAGGCGTCCGCGGACGTCGGTGGAGGTGAAGGGGGCCGCCGCGTCCTTGTACCAGGACAGCGCGACGGCGGTCTGGTTCGCGAATTCGGGGTGCGCCTTCTTGGCCGCGTCGAGCTTGTCCTGGATGCCCTTGACCAGTTCGGTGCCCTTGGACTCCTGGCCCAGCGCCTTGGCGATGTGGACGGCGTTGTCCTGCCACGGAGCGCTGAACGGCTCCTTCTCGGCCTTGGTGCGGCCCACCGTCGGGGCGATCTTGGAGAGCTTGTCGTAGGCGGCCTGGTCGATCTCGGAGTAGACCGCGATGATCAGGTCCGGCCGCAGGGCCGCGATCTTCTCGTAGTTCGGGCCGGTGTCGCCGTTGTTCATGACGACCTCGGGTCGCGCGTCGCCCCACGCGTCCTTCACCCAGGGCCACTGCGTGTTGATGTCGGGGCTGGTGCCCGGCGGGTTCGGGTACTGGTCGACCATGCCGACGGGCTTGATGCCGAACGCCAGGATGGCCTGGTCGTCGGTGTAGCCGACGGAGACGACCCGCTGGGGGGCCTTGGCCACCTTGGTGGACCCGAAGGCGTGGTCCACCGTGACCGGGAAGGTGCCGGCCGCGGCGGGCGCGGCGCCGTCGTTCTTCTTGTCGGCCTTGTCCGCCGGGTCGGAACAACCCGCGAGGAGCCCGACCCCGAGGGTCGCGGCGGACAGCATCACCGCCAGCCGCCGCCGGGAGTTCATACGTGCCGTTTGCTGGAGAAGCATCCGCATTCCCTTGCTGTTGTGCCAGCCATTGCAACTCCGCCCGAGGGCAGCCAAACCCTACCGCGACCAAGTGAGGCTAGCCTAGCCTTACTTGCATCGTATCTGTGTCTGAGCTAGTCGGATCGCACGTGGGTGCGTCCGATCGGCACGATCAGCGGCCGGTCCCCCACCGGATCCTCGATCACCTTGGCACGCAGTCCGAACGCCTCGTGCAGCAGTTCCGCGGTGATCACGTCCCGCGGGTGCCCCTGCGCCAGGATCGAGCCGGCCCGCATGACGATGAGGTTGTCGCTGTAGCGCGTGGCGAGGTTGAGGTCGTGCAGCACCATCACCACCGTGCAGCCCGACTCGTGCAGGTCGTCCACCAGGTCGAGCACGTCGATCGCGTGCGCCAGGTCCAGGTAGGTGGTCGGCTCGTCCAGCAGCAGCAGGTCGGTCCCCTGGGCCAGCGTCATCGAGATCCACACGCGCTGGCGCTGCCCGCCGGACAGCGCGTCGACCGGGCGGTCCGCCAGATCGGACACCCCGGTCATGGCCAGCGCCCGCTCCACGACGCCCGCGTCGTCCGACGACCACTGCCGCAGCCAGCTCTGGTGCGGATGGCGCCCCCGGGCGACCAGGTCGGCCACCGTCAGCCCGTCCGGCGCCACCGGCGCCTGCGGCAGCAGGCCCAGCTTCTTCGCGACGTCCCTGGTCTTGAGGGTGGCGATGTCCTCGCCGTCCAGTACGACCGACCCGCTGCTCGGTTTGAGCAGCCGCGACAGCGTCCGCAACAGCGTCGACTTCCCGCAGCCGTTGGAGCCGATGATCGTGGTGATCACTCCCGGCGGGATCGACACGTGCAGGTCGTCTATGACGCTCTTGCCGCCGTACCCGACCGTGACGCCCCTGGCCGCGAGCCGTGCCGGGGCACCGGTCCCGCGCTCGGTCCCGGCGATATGAGATAGGGCCACAACTCCCCCTGATACAGGCCTGTGTGAATGTGAGTCGGTCAACGGACGTTAGCCCGCACCAGGAGATAGATGAGGAAGGGGCCTCCGATCACGGCGGTGATCACGCCGACCGGGAGGGTGATCGGCAGCGCCGTGCGCGCGATCAGGTCCGCCCCGATCAGCAGCAGGGCCCCCACCATGCCGGAGGCCGCCATGGGCGGTGTCGGACACCTCACCAGACGCATCGCCACCTGCGGCGCCACCAGGGCCACGAACGGCACCGGACCCGCCGCGCTCACCGCCACGCCGGCCAGCAGCACCGCGCACAGCAGCAGCACCGCCCGCACCCGCGTGTACCGCACGCCCAGGCCCGCGGCCACCTCGTCGCCGAGGTGCAGCGGTTTGAACTGGAACGCGGCGCCCGCCACGACGATCACCAGGACCACCGTGCACCACAGCGCCACCCGTACGTCGTCCCACGACCGGCCGTCCAGCGAACCGATCAGCCACGCCTGGGCCCGGGCCACGTCCCTGATGTCCGCCTGCACCAGCAGCCAGGTCGTGATCGCCTCCATCACGGCGCTCACCGAGATGCCGATGAGGATGAGCCGGAAGCCGTCGACCCCGCGCCGCCACGCCAGGAAGTAGACGAGCAGCCCCGTGCCGAGACCACCCGCGAGGGCCGCCCCGGACAGGCCCACGGAGTTGACGACCGCGGCCGCCGTCCCGCCCGACACCGTCACCAGGAACACCGCGACCGCCCCGGCGCCCCCGGTGATCCCCAGGATGTCCGGGCTGGCCAGCGGATTGCGCGCCACGGACTGGGTGATCGCCCCGGCCACGCCCAGCGCGACACCGACCACCACCCCGGTCAGGGCGCGCGGCATCCGCAGGTCCATGATGACGAACTCGTCGACCTGCTCGCCCTGTCCCAGGATCGTGGTGACCACCTGGGTCAGGCCGATGGGGAAGTCCCCGACGCCGATGGACAGGCAGAACACGAGGAAGGTCGCGGCGGCCAGCAGCAGCGTGACGCACACCATCCACGGCCGCCACACGAACGACACCCTGCCGAGCCGCACACCCGGCGCCAGCACCACTGGCTTCACATCGGCCCCGTTCATGCGTTCTTGAACTTTCCGCGCCACACCAGGACCGCGAAGAACGGCGCGCCGAGCAGCGCCACCACCACGCCCGCGTCCAGCTCGCCGGGCCGCACCAGCAGCCGCCCCGCGATATCGCCGACCAGCAGGACGATGGCGCCCAGCAGACCCGCGTACGGGACCAGCCAGCGGTAGTCCGGCCCGGTCAGGTAGCGGGCCACGTGGGCCACCATCAGCCCGAGGAACGCGATGGGGCCGCAGGCCGCCGTCGCCGCTCCCGCCAGCAGGGTGATGGCGATGATGCCGACGGTCCGGATCAGCGTGATGTTCACCCCCAGGCCCCGTGCCACGTCGTCGCCCAGGTTGAGCAGGTTGACGGCGGGCAGCGTGGTCAGCGCCAGCACCAGGCCCACCGCGATGAAGGCGGTCACCGGCCAGATGACGCCGAAGCCGACCCCCGCCACGGAGCCCGCGTTCCAGAAGCGCAGCGCGTTCAGCGAGGCCTTGTCCGACAGGGCGACGGCCGTGGTCATCGCCGCGAGGAACACCGTGACGCCCTGCCCGGCCAGGGCGAGCGTCAGCGGGTTGCCGGCCCCGCGCCCGATGCTCGCCAGGCCGAACACGACCACCCCGGCGACCGCGGCCCCCAGGAAGGCGAACCACACGTACTGGAACGGGTCGGTGAACCCGAACACCGCGATCACCGTGACCACGGCGAAGGAGGCGCCGGAGTTGACCCCGAGCAGGCCCGTGTCGGCGATCGGGTTGCGCGTGTACCCCTGGATCAGCGCCCCGCCGACCCCCAGGGCCACTCCGGCCACGACCGCGAGCACCGTGCGGGGGACCCGCACGGTCTCCACGATGAGCCGGATCTCGGTGAGCCGCCGGTCCGCGTCCGGCGGCGCGGTCAGCCCGTGCCACACCTCGGCCGGACTCAGCGCGCGGGCACCGACGGCCAACGACACCACCACCGCCGCGAGAAGGATCAGCAAGAGCGTGAGCGAACCCACAACTCGCCGCCGACGGAGCCCTGTTGTGCCCTTGGGCACGGGGAGCTCGACTGCAATCGTGCCCATGTCGCTGTACGTTATCCCTTCGCTCCACCGGCGAAACCCGGCCGGCGGACCGGCTAGCGTGCGGTGCTTCCCGACCCGTCGGCGACGGTCCGGACCTCGTCGGCATCGGCCTTCAGACCCCGGTCGAGCAGCGAGTCCAGGATCTCACCCACCCGGGTGGCGGTGTTCGAGAGCAGGGACGACGTGATGCCGTGCGTGTGCTCCGTACCGCCCTGCACGTAGATCCCGCAGCGCAGTTCGGGGTCGGTGGCGATGCGGTAGTCGCGCTCGACGCGGACCCGGTCCTCGTCGTCGCGCAGGCACCGCCCGGCGACCTCGCCGAGCAGGGCGAGCGGGTCGGCGGGGCGGTAGCCGGTGGCGAAGACCACGACGTCGGCCTCCAGCGGGGTCTCCTCCCCGGTGACGAGGGACTGCACGGTCGCGCGGACCGTGTCCGGCGTCTGGCTGACCGCGGCCAGCCGCGAGACGTTGAGGAAGCGCAGCCGCTCGGTGCCGAGGACCTTCTCCTGGTACATCTGCCGGTAGAGGCCGTCGATCAGGTCGATGTCCACCACGGAGTAGTTGGTGTTGCCGTGGTAGTCCATCAGCCTGCGCTTGACGCCGGGCGGGGCGGCGAAGAACTCGCCCACCGCGTCCGGGTCGAAGATCCGGTTGGCGAAGCTGCTGTCGTCCGCGGGGCTGTAGCCGTAGCGGGAGAAGACGGCGCAGACCTCGGCCGCGGGGAAGCGGCGGTGCAGGTAGGCGACGTTCTCCGCGGCGCTCTGGCCGGCGCCGACGACGATGAACCGGGACGGGTCGGCGCCTTCGAGGGAGTCGACCTTCGTCAGCAGGTCGGAGGTGTGCCAGACGCGGTCGGTGCGCTCCACGCCGTCCGGCATGAGGGGGCGCAGGCCGGTGCCGATGACGAGGTTGCGGGCCCGGTGCAGGGCCAGCCCCTCCCCCGAGCGGACCGTGACGTCCAGGTACTCGACCGCTCCGTCGCGTTCGACCGGTGTGATCCCGACGACCTCGTGGCCGTAGGACACCATGTCGTCGACCTGGTCCGCGGCCCACTCGAAGTAGTCGTGGAACTCCACCCGGAGCGGGAAGAGGGTCTTGTGGTTGATGAAGTCGACCAGCCGCCCCTTGCTCTTCAGGTAGCACAGGAAGCTGAACTCGCTGGCCGGGTTCCGGAGCGTCACCAGGTCCTTGAGGAAGCACACCTGCATGGTCGCGTCGTCGATGAGCATGCCCCGGTGCCAGCCGAAGCGCGGCTGCTGTTCGAAGAAGTGAGCGGTGAACGCTTCCTGCCTTCCGGCGCGAGCGTTGTGCTCGCTGACCGCGATCGCCATCGCCACGTTGGACGGACCGAAGCCGATGCCAATGAGGTCGTGGATCAACGGGGCGTCGCCAGGACGGACCTGAGCCATGTCACTCCCATCGTGCGGGGGGCAGCCGCCGCGCCGGGCAGGCCGGCAGCCGTCGGGTCGAGCGTCGGGAAGGGCGGAAGGCGGAAGGGCGGATTGTGGGCACGCCAACGGAGCCGCGACCCGGAACTTAGGCAAGGCTAAGCTGATCCCGAGGCGGCTGTCGATAGACAAATCGGGCAGCCGACACCAGGGGCTCCACCAACTCGCTTACAAAAAGACACCGTTGCAAACTTAGGCAAGCCTTGCTTTACTCGACACCAGCCATCCCCTGCTCCGAGGAGGAACCCCATGCGGGTCGTCATGTTCGGTTACCAGACCTGGGGCCATCGCACCCTGCAAGCCCTCCTGGACTCCGAGCACGACGTGGTGCTGGTCGTGACGCACCCCAAGAGCGAGCACGCGTACGAGAAGATCTGGAGCGACTCCGTCGCCGACCTCGCCGAAGAGCACGGCGTACCGGTGCTGATCCGCAACCGTCCCGACGACGACGAGCTGTTCGAACGCCTCAAGGAGGCCGACCCGGACATCATCGTCGCCAACAACTGGCGGACCTGGCTGCCCCCGCGCGTCTTCAACCTCCCGCGCCACGGCACGCTGAACGTGCACGACGCGCTGCTGCCGAAGTACGCCGGCTTCTCCCCGCTGATCTGGGCCCTCATCAACGGCGAGACGGAAGTGGGCGTCACCGCCCACATGATGAACGACGAACTCGACGCCGGCGCCATCGTGCGGCAGGAGGCCGTACCGGTGGGACCGCGGGACACCGCCACCGACCTCTTCCACCGGACCGTCGACCTCATCGCCCCGGTCGTCGTCGGCGCGCTGGACAGCATCGCCTCCGGCCGGGCCGAGTACACCGACCAGGACCGCTCCCAGGCGAGCTTCTTCCACAAGCGGTCCCTCGAGGACAGCCGCATCGACTGGACCTGGCCCGCGGCCGACCTGGACCGCCTGGTCCGCGCCCAGTCCGAGCCCTACCCGAGCGCCTACACCTTCCACAAGGGCAAGCGGCTCGAAGTCCTGGCCGCGGTCGTCTCCGAGGGCCGCTACGGCGGCACGCCGGGCCGCATCTTCTACCGCGAGGGCGACGGAGTGGTGATCGTCGCGGGCGCCGACGCCCGCACCGGCCGCAACCACGGGCTGGCCATCACCCGGGTGCGGACCGAGGACGGCCGGGAGCTGCCCGCGGCCGAGTACTTCACCTCCATGGGCGGATACCTGACCCAGCGCCCCTGATCCCCCCGGTCCCCCGAACCCCGCACGCACCCGGCGACCCCGCACGCACCCGGCGGTCAGGCCGTCACGGTGCCGTGCGGGGTACGGGCAGGGTGAGCCGGGTCGCGGGGTCGGCGGGCGGCAGGGCGATGGGCCGGGCCCCGTCGTGGTCGCGCTCGGCGTCCGCGAGCGGGCGGGTGCGTTCGGCGGCGCGGGCCATCCACGGCCAGATCCCGAACGGCTCGGCGGGTGGCTCCGGCCCGGACCCGGTACCGCTGATCCACGTCGTCAGGGTGAACCGGCTGTCGGCGAACAGCCCGCTCGGGCAGGTGGACGGGACGACCTCGTGAAAGGCGCTGGCCGGGAAGAACACGATGGTGTCGTGCTCGGGCTCGATCGTGCGGTACGACTCCGCCGGCCGGGCCCCGCCCTCGTGGAGCAGGGTGTCGTACAGCCGCAGCCGGCCGCCTTCGAAACCGCGGGGCTCGCGGTGCAGGTAGTACACCGCCGACACGGCCGTGCTGACGTCGCGCACCCGTGAGGCGTCGGTGTGCATGCCGTAGTGGCCGCCCTCGCCGTGCGCCGTCAGGACGGTCAGGGTGTGCGTGAGCGCGGCCCGGTGGCCGAGGATTTCCTGTACGAGCGGCAGGCAGTCGGCGAGGTGCGCGCTGAACACGGCGCTGGTCACGGGGAGCACGAGCGAGCTGCGGCCCTTGTGGGAGACCTGGCCCGAGAGCGGGTCGAGGACGGTTCCCGCGTTGAAGTCGGCCTGCCGGGAGATCGCGTAGTCCAGCAGGGTGCCGGCGCGTTCCGCGCCGAGGAAGTTCTCGAAACGGCAGACCGGAGCCGCCACCACAGGGGCGGTGGACCACTGGTCGGGGGGAGGCAGGGCCTCGGAACCGATTTCCCTGGACGCGGCCGGTTCCCTCGCGTATCCGCTCATGGCCCGGAACCGTACGCGGGGCCGCCGAAGCCGTCGAAGGAGCACGCGGGGCGCACGGGAGTACACCCCTGCGCCCGTGCCCGGCCCCGGCGGACCACCGCCGTACCGGGGATCCGCCCGCACGCGGAGAATGTCCCCGTCCGTGCGCGCACGGACGGGCCGCGGGGCTGGTCAGAGCCGTCATGCGCCCGGGTAGGCTGTGAGCGCAGCTGGTTCGCCCCGTCCGCCAGGCGGGATGCGTCGTAAGAGGGAACCCGGTGGGAATCCGGGACTGCCCCGCAGCGGTGAGCGGGAACGACCGCCGTCATACGCACTGGAACCGGAACCGGTTCCGGGAAGCGACGGCCACTAGGTGCCCGCCGGGAGACCGGCAGGCGTGTCCGCGAGTCCGAAGACCTGCCACTGCCCGCATGCCGGTACGTCATGCGGGGTCCCGAAGAAGACTCTCCGGGGCCTTTCTGCCGCGACTCGCGAAGGAGAGTTGACGTGGCCGACCAGACCGCTGCCACCGTGGAGTGCGCTTCCAAGAACCCGGGCGACTCCCGGGTGACGCTCGCCCACATCATGAGCGAGCACGACACCAACCTCTACGGCACCATCCACGGCGGTGTGGTGATGAAGCTCATCGACGACGCCGCCGCTGCCGCGGCCGGACGGCACGCCGACGGCCCCGCCGTCACCGTGGCCGTGGACCGGATGGCGTTCTTGGCACCGGTGCGCGCCGGCGACCTGCTCAGCGTCGACGCCGAGCTGGAACGCGCCGGCCGGACGTCGATGACGGTCGGCGTGCGCGTCAGGGCCGAGCGCTGGAACGCCTCGGGCCCCACCACGGAAGTGGCCACCGCGAGACTGACCTTCGTCGCGATAAACGCCGAGGGCGAGCCGCGTCCGGTGCCGGCCCTCGACACCCCGGCCCTCGACACCCCAGAGCCGCTCGTCCCGTAGGCCGGGGGCCGCGAGCCCGACGGCGCGTGAGGCCCGTGGCCCGCCAACGGCCCCGGGACCGGGGGCAGTCGTACCCGGTCGTGCCCGGTCGTCCCGGGACCGGGTGGCACGAGCCGCCGTACGCGCCCCCCGTGCGCCCCCGCGAGCCCTCCCCACCCCGCATCGGCTTGCCCGCAGTTCCCGCGGCCCGGCCGCACGCCCCCTCCCGGGCCGACCGGGCCGATCAGGCCCGCCCCGGCCCGCCCTGCCCCGGCCCGCACCACCCCCGTCCCCCGCGACGGGGCGTGAAGACCGACCGACGCATCCGACCCATCCGCGGTGAGAGGACCACCCATGCCCCGCATCCCCTCGAAATCCCTGCTGTCCGCCCTCGCCACAGCCCTGTTGATATCCGGCTGCGGAGGCGCCGCGACGCCCTCCGCCACCCCGAAGGCGGGCGCGACAGCCAAGGGCTTTCCGCTCACGGTCGAGAACTGCGGCGTGAGCACCACCTACCAGCGTCCGCCGCAGCGCGCGGTCTCCCTGAACCAGCACGCGACCGAGGTCATGCTGGCGCTCGGCCTGGAGAAGTCGATGGTGGGCACGGGCTACCTCGACGACAAGATCCTCCCCGAGTACCAGGGCGCCTACGACAGCGTGAAGGTCATCTCCAAGGAGTACCCGTCCTTCGAGGCGCTCCTGGAGGCCGAGCCAGACTTCGTCTACGGCGGCTGGAAGTCCACCTTCGACGAGAAGGAGGGGCGCAGCCGGGCCGCCTTCACCAAGGCCGGCATCAACACCCACCTCAACACCGAGGAATGCCCCACCGGTCCGGTGAACGCGGCTTCCATGGACGAGGAGATCCGCACCCTCGGCAAGATCTTCGGTGTGCCCGAGCGGGCCGAGGAGCGGCTGGCGTCCCTGCACGCCACCCTCGACAAGGTCGAGACGCAGCTGGCCGGCGTCACCCCGGTCAAGCTCTTCGTGTACGACAGCGGCGACAAGACGGCCTTCACCGCGGGCGGCAAGGGCATCGGCAACGACATGATCCGGCGGGCCGGCGGCGAGAACCTCTTCGCCGACCTGGACAAGGCCTTCGGTGACGTCTCCTTCGAGCAGGTCGCCCAGCGCGCCCCCGAGGCCATCGTCATCTACGACTACGGCGACCAGTCCGTCGAGGACAAGAAGAAGTTCCTGCTCGCCCACCCGGCGCTGAAGGACGTGCCCGCGATCAAGAACCAGCGGTTCGCGGTGCTGCCCCTGTCCTCCACGGTGCTCGGCGTACGGATGCCCGGAGCCGTCGAGTCGCTCGCGAAGCAGCTCCACCCCGGCCGCGTCCAGTGACCGAGGCGAAGGCCCCGGCGGCCGAGGCGGCCGGCCCCCGTGAGGAGGGCCGGCCGCCGGTCGCGGCGCGCCGGCCCGGGATCCCGTACGGCCTGGTGCTCGCCTTCCTCGGGGTCCTCGTGGCCTGCGCCGCGACGGCCGCGATCGCGGTGGGCTCGATCAGCGTCCCGGCCGACCAGGTGTGGAGCATCCTGCTGCACCGCGTGCACCCGGCGCTCGCCGAGCCGACGTGGACCCCCGTGCGGGAGACGATCGTCGTCGACGTCCGGCTGCCGCGGGTGCTGCTGGCCGGAGTGGTCGGCGCCGGCCTGTCGGTGGCCGGCATGGCGCTCCAGGCACTGGTCCGCAATCCGCTGGCCGACCCGATGCTGCTGGGCGTGTCCTCGGGCGCGTCGGTGGGCGCGGTGCTGGTCCTGGTCATGAACCTCACCGTGTTCGGGCTGTTCACCCTGCCCGTCGCGGCCTTCTGCGGCGCCCTCGCGGCCCTGGTCGCCGTCTACTTCCTGGCCCGCTCCGGCGGGCGGATGACGACGGTACGGCTGGTGCTGGCGGGCGTGGCCATGGCCGAGGTGCTGTCGGCGGTGGCCAGCTTCCTGGTCGTCACCTCCAACGACCCCCACAAGACGCAGTCCGCGCTGCGCTGGATGCTCGGCGGACTGGCCGGCACCACGTGGGACACGGTGTGGATCCCGGTCGGCGCGGTCCTGGTCGGTACGGCCGTCCTGCTGGGCGTCTGCCGTCCGCTCAACCTCCTGCTGGCCGGCGAGGAGGCCGCCGCGGCCCTCGGCCTGGACGTCCACCGCTTCCGCGGCGCCCTGTTCACGCTGGTGGCCCTGATGATCGGCACGATCGTCGCGGTCAGCGGGCAGATCGGGTTCGTCGGGCTGATCATGCCGCACGTGGTGCGGCTGCTCGTGGGCGCCGACCACCGCCGGGCACTGCCCGCCGCGGCCCTGCTGGGAGCCGCGTTCCTGATCGGCGCGGACCTGGCCGCGCGCACGCTCATGAGTCCGGAGGAGATTCCCGTCGGCATCCTCACCGCCCTGGTCGGCGGTCCCTTCTTCCTCTGGCTGATGCGACGGAAGGCTGCCCGGTGACGAACCCGAAGAACCGACCGGGCGACGGGCCCGCGTCCCTCGAAGCCGAGGGCGTCAGCGTCCTCGTGAACGGCAAGGCCCTCGTCCGGGAGGCGTCGTTGCACGTGTCGCCCGGCGAGGTGATGGGCCTGGTCGGCCCCAACGGCGCCGGCAAGTCCACCTTGCTGCGCACCTTCTACCGGGCGCTGCGGCCCACGTCGGGCCGGGTGCTGCTGGACGGCGAGGACGTCTGGCGGATGCCCGGCAAGCGGCTCGCCCAACGGCTCGCGGCGGTACTCCAGGAGACCTCCGGGGACTTCGAACTGACCGTGTACGACGTGGTCGCCATGGGCCGCACCCCGCACAAGCGGGCCTTCGCCGGTGACGACGCCGAAGACCGGGACATCATCATGCGGTCGCTGGCGGAGCTCCACGTCGACGCCCTCGCCCACGCCCCGTTCGACCGCCTGTCGGGCGGGGAGAAGCAGCGGGTGCTGATCGCCCGGGCCCTCGCGCAGCGCACCGGGTCCATGGTCCTGGACGAGCCGACCAACCACCTGGACCTGCGCCACCAGCTCGACGCCCTGCGGCTGGTGCGGGGGCTGGGCGTCACGGCCGTCGTCGCGCTGCACGACCTGAACCTCGCCGCGGCCTTCTGCGACCGGATCTGCGTCATGGCCGGCGGCCGCGTCGTCGCCACCGGGAAGCCCGAGGAGGTCCTGACGGCCGCGCTGCTGTCCGAGGTGTACGAGGTCGAGGCGGAGGTCATCGAGCATCCCCGCACCGGGGTGCCCTTCGTCAGCGTCCTGCCCGGGCGCGAACGGCCGTCCGGCGGCGGGGCGCTGGAGGGGGGAGGGCCGGCCGTTCGCGGCTCACACGGCTGAACCGTCCCACCCCGCGCACCCGGTCCACCGGGCTCGCCCGGCTCGCTCGGCCCACCCGGCTCGCTCGGCTCACGCGACTCTGACGGCGGAGCGGGCGACCGGGTGCAGGGCCGCGTACTCCAGCGGCGCCGACGGGTCGATGGACACGTCGAGCTGGGCCGGATCCGCGCCCGCGCGCACCAGCAGGTCGCCGACCGCGGCGATCATCGCCCCGTTGTCGGTGCACAACGTCAGCGGGGGCACCCGCAGTTCGACACCGGCGGCCGCGCACCGCTCCTCCGCCAGCGCCCGCACCCGCGAGTTGGCGGCGACCCCGCCGACGACGACGAGCGTCCGCACTCCGTACTCGCGGCAGGCGGCCAGGGCCTTGCGCGTGAGCACGTCGGCCACGGCCTCCTGGAGCGAGGCGGCCCCGTCGGCCAGCGGGATCTCCTCGCCCTGGATGCGGTGCTGCTCGGCCCAGCGGGCGGCCGCGGTCTTCAGCCCGGAGAAGGAGAAGGCGTACGGGGCGTCGCCCGGCCGGGTCAGGGGGCGCGGGAACGCCACCGCGCAGCCGTTCCCGCCGCGCGCCGCCCGGTCGATCGCGGGCCCGCCCGGGTAGGGCAGGCCGAAGACGCGGGCGACCTTGTCGAAGCACTCCCCCGCCGCGTCGTCGACGGTGTCGCCGAGGTGCAGGATCGGATCGCGCACCAGGTCCCGTACGAACAGCAGCGACGTGTGTCCGCCCGACACGATCAGCACCATGCACGGGTCGGGCAGCGGGCCGTGCTCCAGGGTGTCGGCGGCGACGTGCCCGGCCAGGTGGTGGACCCCGTACAGCGGCACGCCGGCCGCGTAGGCCAGCGTCTTCGCCCCGGCCAGTCCGACCTGGAGGGCGCCCGAGAGCCCCGGCCCGGTCGTCACGGCGACCGCGTCGATGTCCGAGATCCGCATCCCCGCCTGCGCGAGGGCCTCCCGTACGACCGGGTTGAAGGCCTGCACGTGCGCCCGCGCGGCGATCTCCGGCACCACCCCGCCGAACCGCGCGTGCTCGTCCATGCTCGACGCCACCACGTGCGCGAGCAGCCGCCCGCCGGAGACGATCCCGGCCCCGGTCTCGTCACAGGAGGACTCGATGCCCAACACCACAGGAGAAGCCACTACGACCCCTTTCGCGCCTGATCCGCAGTTGCCAACTATGCGCAATAAGGTACGCGGCCGGAGACGGGTTCCGTGACACCAGAATCGAACGCACATGCGAATCGATGTGCGCGACTCGGGATGCTGTGCCAGCTTGGAGCGAGTGGGGGTCACTTCCCCGAAAGGGTGAAATCCAATGAATCGTGTTCTTTCAGCCGCAGTCAGCACCGTCTCCGCACTGGTGCTGTCCGCCGGCGGCGCCTCCGCCGCCCTGGCCGCGGGACCCACGGACGATCCGACCGCGGCCGCCGCGGAGCTGTGCACCAACCTGAACGAACTCAAGGCGGACAACGCCAAGTTGAGGGCGCTGGATCCCGCCAATGCCACCAAGGAGCAGATCCAGGAGGCGTACTCGGACGTCCAGGACGACTGGAAGGACGTGGCGGAGTCCACCGCCACCTGGGAGGCGGCCCGCAAGGACGCCGTGAAGAAGGCGGCCGAGGACCTGAAGACCGCGTACGAGGCCCTGCCGGGCGACACCACCGGCCGGGACGCGGTGACCGCGCTCAAGCCGCACACCGAGAAGCTCGACACCGCCGTCACGGAGGCCCACTCCGGCCTGAACTGCAGCTAGACGGCACTCGGGCGGCAGCACGTTCGGCGCGGGGCAGGGTGTCGGTCCATCCGGGACCGGCACCCAGCCCCGGCCCCAGCCCCGGCCCCTTATAAAAAAAAACCACCCCACCAGACAATAGCAGATATGGTTTTGCGGCGTGT